>DASQLJ010000484.1:0-7770 GCA_035630095.1 Longimicrobium sp. | reverse complement strand
GATGCGCTCGAACATCTCCAGCGCCCGCAGGGCCATGGCGTCGGCCAGCGGCCCGTCGCCGGAGCGCGCCCGCAGCATGGCGCGCTCCGTCTCGGCGATGGCGATCACGTCGTCGGCGGCCGCCCCGCCCGCCAGCTCCATGGCGCGGTTGAAGTGCGCGTCGGCCTCGCGGTCGAAGCCCAGGTCGCGGTACGAGATCCCCAGGTTGTGGTGCGTCTGCGAGAGGCCGGCCACGTTCCCCAGCCGCTGGTAGGCGGCGAGCGCGCGCTGGTAGTAGGTGAGCGCCAGGTCGCGCCGCCCGCGCACGTTGGCCAGCACGCCCAGGTTGTTGCACGCCACCGCCACGTCGTCCTCGTACCCCCACTCGGTCGCGGCGTCGAGGAGCTCGCCGAAGCGCACCTCCGCCTCGGCCGCGTGCCCCGACTCCCAGAGCGCGACACCGGTCAGGTTCACCACGTCGCCGATCAGCCGCCGGTCGCCGCGGCGGCGCGCCACGGGCTCCAGCAGCCGCGCGAGCTCCAGCGCCCGCCCCGCCTGCCCCACGCGGCGCGAGGCCACCGCGGCGTGCAGCGCCAGCTCGGGCTCCACCAGAAGCTCCTCGTCGGTGAGGACGGCGGTGCGCCGCACCAGCGCGGGCCAGTCGCCCGCCGCCCTCAGGGCGCGGGCTTCCTCGACCGAGAGTGCGGGGGAAACGGGTGCGCTCACGTTACGTGTTCGCCCTCAGACGCCGCCGGCCATGGCGTACTTGGTGAACCCCGTGATGTCGGCGCGCAGCTCTTCCGCGCGGCTGTCGTCCGAGGTGCCGATCCTGATCCAGCGCGCGCCCTCGGTCTCCTGCTTCCAGATGTCGAAGTCGAAGCGCTCGTCGTCGTCGTCCACGCGGCCGTCGCCGTTGAAGTCGGGGTTGGCCCACTTGTACGAGATGCGCAGCTCCGCCGGATCCTTGCTGCTGAACTTCAGCCCCGCGGGAGAGAACTCGAAGTTGAAGGCGTCCGGGTCCACCACCCGGATGGTGATCAGCACCGAGTCGCCGCGCGCGATCGGGGTCCCGTCGGGGCGGGTGAGCAGCGCGTCGCCGGGGATGGTGAACTCCAGGCACTTGTCGCCGCCGTAGTCCCCCACCTTCGCGTAGGGGATCTCGATGCGGCGGCGGTCGCCGCGCTTGGCCCACACCTGCACCTGGTTGAACGCCAGCGGCGGCGCGTCGGCGGCGGCGCGGATGAACACAAGCTCGTCGCCCGGGCGCTCGCCGGGGCCGGAGGGGGAGCCTTCGCACGACCCGAGCGCGGTGGCGCAGAGGAGGGTCGCGGCGGCGAGCAGTCTACGGTCGATTCGCATGGCGGTACGTCTGTGGGTTCGTTCGCAACTCGGCGGATACTCCCTCGCAAGCCGTGCACCCGCGCAACTCCGCGCCACGACTGCACTTTGCGCCGCGGTGGATGTTGCGGGGCGCGACGGATGTATCATTCCGCAACATCCTCGTCGCTGCCGTCGAGCAGCCGGTACAGCCGCGAGCGCGAGATCCCCAGCGCCTCGGCGGCCGCGCTCTTGTTCCCCTCCATCCGCTCCATCATCGCCGCGGCGGCGGAACGCGTGATCTCGGCCAGCGTCGCGGGGAAGGGGATCGCCCCGCCGCCGTTCGCGCCGCCGCTGCCGTCGGCCCCCTGGCCGGGAAAGAGGTCGGCCGGGTCGAGCCCGCCGTCGCCCAGCAGCAGCGCGCGCTCGATGCTGTTGCGCAGCTCGCGCACGTTCCCCGGCCACGCGTGCGCGAGCAGCGCGCGCCGAACCTCGGGGGCGATCGGCGGCGGGTCCATCGCGTACTGCGCGGCCAGGGTGGCCAGGAAGTGGTCGGCCACCAGCAGCACGTCCTCGCCGCGCTCGCGCAGCGCGGGGAGGTGGATGGGGATGACGGAGAGGCGGTAGTAGAGGTCCTCGCGGAAC
Organism: Longimicrobium sp.; assembly: GCA_035630095.1. Lineage (GTDB taxonomy): Bacteria > Gemmatimonadota > Gemmatimonadetes > Longimicrobiales > Longimicrobiaceae > Longimicrobium. The sequence continues at coordinate 5,829 of DASQLJ010000484.1, read as the reverse complement.
TCGCCGCGGCGTACCGCCTGCGCCAGGTCCACGTGCGTGGCGGCGATGATGCGCACGTCCACGTCTCGCGCGCGCACGGCGCCCACGCGGCGCACGTTCTTCTCTTCCAGCGACTTGAGGATCTTCCCCTGCAGCGGCAGCGGGAGGTCGCCGATCTCGTCCAGGAAGAGGGTGCCCCCGTCCGCCGCCTCGAACAGCCCCGGCTTGGCGGTGCGCGCGTCGGTGAAGGCGCCGCGCTCGTGGCCGAAGAGCTCGGTCTCCAGCAGGCCGGCGGGGACGGCGGCGCAGTTGAGCTCCACGAACGGCTGGGCGGCGCGCGGGCCGTTGTAGTGGATCGCCTGCGCCAGCAGCTCCTTCCCCGTCCCCGTCTCGCCGGTGATGAGGACGGTGGCGCGGTCGCGGGGGATGATGCGCGACGCGCGGTCGAGGGCGGCGCGGAGCTGCGGGCTCCTGCCGATGATGCGGGTGAAATCGAAGTGGTGCTTCTCGGCCGCGGCGAGCCGGCCGCCCGCCTCGCGCGCCTCGCGCCGCCGGCCGCGCTCGCCCAGCTCAGCCCGCAGCGCCTCCAGGTCGCCCGGCAGCGCGAAGTAGTCGGCCGCGCCGGCGCGCACCAGGGTGGCGGCGAGCCGGTGGTCGGCGCGCGCGCCCACCACCAGCGGCGGGGGCGCGCCGGCGGCCGCCAGCGCGCGGATCGCCTGCTCGCCCTCTTCCTCCACCCCGGCCACGGAGAGGATCACCGCCACCGCGTCGAAGGCGCCCGCCGCCTGGTCGGGCGCCGCCACCACGCGTGCCTCGGCATCGACCCCGGACGCGAGCTGCGGCCAGATCTGCGAGAACGAGTCGGAGCGCGCGACGACGAGGAGGTGGCTCACGCGAGCGGGGGTGGCGGGTCCCCGGACCGCGTCCGGGCGCCCTGGTTCAGGGCAGGGCAGAAAGTGTAGCGCAATGAGACGTTTATAACCGGCGTGCCGTGACGGCGCCAGCTTTTTCATCCTCCCGACTTCTCAAAAACGGCGCGGATTTCCACCCATGGTAAACACATGATCCCGACAAGGGTCCATCCGTTGCGCCGGTGGTCATCAACCCCAACTGACACGCCGCGCTCGGTGGACCCCATTTCCGGGAGCATACGACGTATGATGGCCAGGAGACTCTTTGCCCGCTGCGGCAGCGGCGACTGAGCCAGGACGTCCGGACGCCTGACCCGCGGAGATGAAAGGACGCGAGGGGGAGGTCCCGTGCGGACCTCCCCCTCGTGTGTTCACTCAGATGGTCGGCGATCGTCCCGCCGCTCACCGGGCCTGCGTGAGCGTCGCCGTCATCGTCGGGTGGTAGGCGCACTTGTAGCCGCCGACCCCGTTCTCGCCGACGACGACGGTGCGCGAGGCGTTCGCGGGGATGTCGCCGGTGTCCCACGCGCCGTCGGCGGCGGTGGCGGTGTGGGGGACGGCGTCGCGGTTCACGAAGACCAGCGTGTCGCCCGGGCGGACCGGCGCGCTCGCCGGCTGGTAGACGAACGCCTGGATCGCGATCTCGTGCCGCGCCGGCCGCTCGGCGCCCGCGCACCCGGCGAGCGCCGCGGCCAGCAGCGCCGGGCGCGCGAGCCGGGGGATCACTGTGCCCCCTGCAGCTCCTTCTGGATCGCCTTCGCCATCTCCAGGTGCGCCTGGATGGCCGGGCGGACCTGCTGCAGCAGCGCCTTGAGCTCGGCGTTCTGCGCGCTGGGGATCAGCGTGGTGTCGATGGCGTGCAGCACCGTCTCGTGGTACTCGACCTCGGCGTCGATGTAGCCCCGGTCGAACCCGTTCCCCGAGAGCCCGGCGAGCTGCTGCCGCGTCTGCTGGCCGCCCTGCGCGAGCTGGCGGCTGGTGTTGCTCTCCTCCGGCGTCACGCCGAGCCTGGTCACCAGCGCGACCGCCTGCTGGTTCACGCCGCCGTGGTCGGTCACCATCCGCTGCGCGAACTCCTTCACCCGCGCGTGCGTCCCCTTCTCCAGCGCCAGCACGCCGCCGGCGCTGTCGGTGGCGTTGGCCGTCACCACGATCGCGGCGATCTGCGGATCGGTCACGGTGCTCGGCTGCACGCCCGGCGGCGTCCCCGGCGGCGGCGGGATCGGCGCAGGCGCGGCGGCCACCGCCGTGCTGTCGGCCGAACCGTTCGCGTTGCCGTCATCCTTGGCGCATCCGGCCGCGAGGGCGAGCAGCGCCGGGGCCGTGAGGGCGAGCGCGAGCGTGCGGGTGCTGCGGTTCATCTGGCTGTCTCCGTCTGACGTGTGAGCACGAGGGACCTGCGGGTGATACGTGCGCGGCGGGCACCCTGGATCGGTGCGGGCTCGTTCTGCCAAGGTAATCGTTCCCGTGAATATGTCAACATTTTATTTGACTTTGTAGACAAGATCGAGTCAGGCGGTTAAACTCGGTCTCGGGAGAGGAGGATGGACATGGAGCAGAGACGCTGGAACGACCGGCTGATGGGGAGCACGCGGGGCCGCGTGATCACCCTTCTCCGCCGCTCGGAGCGCACGGTGAACGAGCTGGCCGACGCGCTGGGGCTCACCGACAACGCGGTGCGCACGCACCTGGCCGGACTGGAGCGCGACGGACTGGTGGCGCTGCGCGGCGTGCGCCGGGGCGTGGGCAAGCCCGCGCACGTCTACGCGCTGACGCCCGAGGCCGACTCGCTCTTCCCCCGCGCGTACGGCGTGGTGCTGCGCACGCTGCTCGACGCGCTGCGCCTGCGCCTCCCCGCGGGCGACGTGGACGCGCTGGTGGCCGAGGTGGGCGCGCGGCTGGGCGGCGCCTTCCCCCGCGCGCAGGGCGACCTGTCGCGCCGGGGCGAGGCCGCGGTCGCCGTGCTGGCCGAGCTTGGCGGCGTGGCCGAGGCGCGCGTGGACGGCGACACCGTCTCCATCCGCGGCTTCGGCTGCCCGCTGCGCGAGGCGGTGGACGGCCACCCCGAGGTCTGCCGCATCGCCGCGACGCTGCTGAGCGAGGTGGTGGGGTACGAGGTGACGGAATGCTGCGACCGCTCGGACGCGCCGAGCTGCCGCTTCACCTTCGCCGCGTAAGCCCCAAAATAAAAAACCACAAAAACGATCTCACACGGAGCAACGGAGGAAACGGAGGAATTACATGCAGTTCTCCATTTCCTCCCTTGCTCCGTGTGACCCAAAAGCTGTTCGACCTTAGCGTGAAGTATCCCACTCTTCGCCCATCGCAACCGGCGCCCGCGGGTTGAGAATGCGCCTGAGACCGTCGTTCAACCTCGCCGCACCGAAGTTGATCAACAGACCCACAGGAAGTTCGAGTAGCCGGAGATAGGTGAGGACCTGCTTGGAGTGAACGGGAGCGAGCTTTTCGGTTTCCTTCAGTTCTACAACGACCTGCTTTTCGATCAAAAGGTCCACCCGGAAAGCATCGACGAAGCGCATTCCTTCAAACTCGAAGGTCACCGGCACTTGGCGTTCGACGAGGAACCCGCGCCGCTCCAGCATCCGCGCGAAGACCATCTCGTACACCGACTCAAGCAACCCAGGCCCGAGCCGGGTGTGCAGGCGATACGCCTGATCGAACGATGACGCCGGTGATCTCCTCGTTTCCGTACACGGCAGGCTCCTCATATAAAAATGGACAGTGTGTTGAATATTTAAGGGCTCGGTCACCGAAGCGAAAGAGCGGCGATTCGGACGCAGAAAAACCCCGCGCCGGAAGCTCCGGCGCGGGGGTGTCTTCGTTCCAACCCGACCCAGCTACTTCGGGTAGATGCGGTAGCGGTCCTGCATCTGGCGCCAGGTGGCCAGCTCCTGCGTCCAGCGCTGCTGGATCTGCGTCGCGTCGTCGCCGCGCTGGAAGGCGGCCATCGCCCACTTCGACCCCAGCATCTGCGTCATCCCCGGCGGGTCGATCACGCGGAACTGCGGGTGCAGGCGCTTGATCTCGGTGAGCAGCGCCAGGGTGATGAACGGGATGTCGGCGCGGGCGCGGTCGGTCACCGTCAGCCGGACCATGTGGTGCGGCTGCGCGCCGGTGGGCGTGATCACCACCGTGTCCAGCCGGATCCCCTGCAGGTTGTACTTCCGCACCGCGGCCAGCACGTCGCCGGCGCGCAGCCAGGTGGCGCCCAGGTAGCTGAACGGCGCGTCGGTCCCCCGCCCCACCGAGAGGTTCGTGGCTTCGGCCAGCACCAGGCCGCTGTACTTGAGCGCCGCGTCGGGCGAGCGGATGTTGGGCGACGGGTTGATCCAGCGCAGCCCCGTGGCGTCGAACCACTCGCCGCCGCGCCACCCGGCCGCGGGAATGACGTGCAGGTCGGCGCCCACGCGGAACTCGGCGTTCACGTAGCGCGCGATCTCGCCCGAGCTCATCCCGTGGCGCAGCGGCACCGGGTACAGCCCCGTGATCGGCTGGCCGATGCGCTCGTCGCGGATCTCGCGCGCCATCATCGGCCCCTGCGCCACCGACGTGATGGGATTGGGCCGGTCGAGCACCACGAAGGGGATGCGCCGCTCGGCCGCGGCCTCCATCGCCAGCGCCATCGTCCACACGAAGGTGTACGGCCGCGCGCCGATGTCCTGGATGTCGAACATCAGCACGTCCACGTCGCGCAGCATCTCGGCCGTGGGCTTCTGCGTCTGCCCGTAGAGCGAGAAGACCGGGACGCCGGTGGCGCTGTCGCGCTGGTTGGCGATATGCACCCCGCCCTCGATGTTGCCGCGCACGCCGTGCTCGGGGCCGTACAGGGCCACCAGCCGCACCCCCTGCGTGCGCGTCAGCAGGTCCACCGCGTGCTCGCCGCGCGAGGTCACGGCGGTCTGGTTGGTGATCAGCCCCACGCGCTTGCCGCGCACCAGCGCCAGCGAGTCGCGCACCAGCACCTCCAGCCCGGTGAGCACGCGCGCCTGCTGCGCCGGCTGCTGCGCGGCGGCCGAGCCGGTGGAGGGCGAGGGGAGCGTGTCGGCGGCGCCGCCCTCGGGCGGAGGCGCCGCGGTCTGGCAGGCGGCGACCAGCGCCGCGGAGCAGAGCGAGACCAGGCGGAAGCGTACGGATTGGCGGTGCATGGGCGAGACCGGTAGGTTGGGCGCCGTCGCCCGCGCTCCGGCGGGGAGTCGCGCGGCGGGTGGCACGGTACGCGCAAGGCTCGGGCGGTCGCCGGCCCGCGGTTCGCACGGGCGGCGCCTGCGAAAGGCGGGCCACGCGCCGCCGGTTGCGGACAACGGGGGACGGAGACACGGGAGAGTGCGGGTTTGAGCGAGACCTTCCGTCCGGCGCGGCCGGACGAGCTGGAAGAGGTGGCCCGGCTGGAGGCGCACAGCTTCCCCGCGGCCGGCCGGAGCCACCGCTGGTGGAACGAGTTCCTGCGCAACGGCCCGCACGGCGGGATGGAGGCGCTCTGGGTGGCCGAGCACGAGGGCCGCCTGGTGGGCGCGTGCCAGCTCCTGTGGCTGCGCCAGTGGATCGCCGGCACGCCGATGCCGGTGATGGGGCTGGCGGGCGTGGCCATCTCGCCCACCCACCGGCGCCGCGGCCTCGCGCAGCGGATGCTGGTGGCGGGGTTCGAGCACGCCCGCGAGCGCGGCGACGTGGCCTCGGCGCTCTTCCCCTTCCGCGCCAGCTTCTACGAGGACCTGGGCTACGGCCTGGCCGGCGAGGCGCACCAGTACCAGCTCCCCCCCGCCCTCCTCCCCGACGACAAGACGGAGCGGATGAAGGTGCGGCTGGTGGACACGGCCGAGGACCTGGAGGCGATGAAGGGGGTGTACGCCGAGGCCGCGCGCCTGCTGCAGACCGGCCAGCTCGACCGCACCGACCGCAGTTGGCGAGGCTCGTGGGG
>DASQLJ010000483.1:0-6320 GCA_035630095.1 Longimicrobium sp. | reverse complement strand
CTTGGGCCGCGCCCCGCCGGGAGAGCCGCCGGCCAGCAGCAGCTCGGGGAGCACCTCGGCGGCGTCTCCCTCGAGAAGCTCCTCGGCCTGCTGGGCGAACTCGTCCAGCTCCACGTCCGTCGTGCCGGGGTCGTCGGGGCCGGTGGTGGGATGGTAGGTGAGCGCGCCCATCGCCCGGCTGCCGATGTAGGCCAGCCGGTCCACCGGCGTCAGCGTTTCGCGGCCGATTCCGCGCTGGCGGAGGTCGCGGTCCATGAGCAGCATCCCCCAGCCGTCCGGCAGCGAGTCCGAGAACACGCCGTGCAGCCCGCCGAACGGCGCCGGCGGCCCCTCCTGCACCCCCGCGCGCAACGGCAGCCGCAGCGGCGAGAGCTCGCGCCCCCGTTCCACGAACTCCGCGTCGTACTCGAAGAAGATCCGCCGCTCCCGCTCCGCGAGCACGCCGACCTTAACGGCCGTGTCGCCGTCGTCCAGGCGCACCTCGACCCGGCGCATCAGCGGGCCTTCCGGCGGGCGCGCGGGGCGCGTTGCGGCGCGGCGTCCCGGCGCTCCAGGTCGGCCAGGGTGCGCGCCGGGCCCGGCGCGAACAGGTCGCCCAGCGGCTGCACGGCGCCCAGCACCACGGCGATCGCCACCAGCCGCTCCAGCGCGATCCTCCCCGTCTGCTCGAAGCGCTTGAGCGTGTCGAGCGCGATGCCGGAGCGCCGCGCCAGCTCCCCCTGCGTCCACCCACGCTCCAGCCGGAGCGCCCGCGCACGCCGCGCTACACCCTGCAGGATCTCGTCCGGTGTCTGAAGTTCAACGGGTAACATATTAACCCTTAACCGTAAAAATACAGGTTAACGATTAATATATTACTCCTTAGTCAGCTGCGCAATTCCGCTCGTTCGTCTGGGACGGATCTCCCGCGAACGCTTCGGCCGGACGAGCATCGGTGCCGGGGCGCCTTCCCGCGATCGAATCCGCGGCACGCCCGTCGAGAGCAAGCAGCCGAAAACACTTCACGAACGGCGGCAAGGCGCGGAGGATGTCACCCCCCGCGCCTTCCGCGATCATTCGGCTCCGCCGGGGCCGCTACTTCGGCAGCAGGCAGTGCAGGCTCGAGATGGTGCCGGGGAGAAACTTGCCGGCGCCCTCGGTGGTGAGCACGGCGCTGCCGTCGTTGGAGAGCGCCACCGACTCGCCCTGCGGCTCGGCCAGCGGGTCCAGGTCGAACTGCATGGTCGGACCGCCCTCGCCCAGCAGCTCGTCGGTGCGGAAGAATGCGAGCGCGGCGTAGCTCCGCACGGCGACCCACTTGCCGTCCGGCGTGGCGCTGGCGCCGGTGACACGGTCGCCGATCTGCGTGGGCCGGGGCTCCAGCTCGCGCACTTCCTCCAGCACCGCCTCGACGCCGGCGCGCAGCGGCGTGGGCCAGCGGAAGAGCCTGACCGGGTCGTTGCTCCCCTTGCTCACCAGGAGGATCCGCCCGTCGGGGAGGACGGCGAGGGCCTCGATGTCGGTGGGCTCGCCCGGGAAGCGCGCGCGGTACTCCACCGCGGGCGCGGTGGCGCCGACGCTCGGGTCGGGCTCGGGAAACACCCACAGCGACACGTTCTCGCGGCGCTTGTCGTTGTTCCCCGTGTCCGCCAGGTACAGGCACGCCGGGCCGCCGTCGGGGCAGGGACCGCTGGCGATGTCTTCCCAGTCCTCGTTCTTCGCGCCGGTGACGATCAGCCTCCCCAGGTGCCGGCCGTCGCCGCCCACGCCGAAGAGGGTGGGATCGCGCCCCGAGTCGTTGTGCGACCAGTACACGCCCGGGCGCGTGCGGCTTTCGGCGATGCCGCTGGTTTCGCGCAGCTCCTCGGGAAGCGACGCGGCCCGGTTGATCACCTCGCACAGCGGGGCCCCCGCATCGCCCTGCCGCGACGTGCCCTGCACCTCGCCGCAGCCGGCGAGCGCGACCACGGCCGCCGTCGCCAGCGCCCGGCTCCGCAGCGGGTGTCGGGCGACGCGCGCCGCGTCGATTCCGCGCCGGCGCCGGGTCTTTCGATCATCCATCATCAGAATCCTCATCCTTTGATCGTACCCGCGCACGCGATGCGTCCACTTCCCCGGAGCCATCGTCAATTCATCGAATCGATCCCACCGCGCGCACCGTCGAGTTGGAGCGGACGTCCCATACCCCGTTCAGCCGCAGGGCTTCCACATCTCGATCGACGGTTGATCGGAAGCCGTGGCCGCGCTCGCAGGCGTGAACCTCGAATCATCCCCCTGATGCCCCTGCTGGCAAATCCTCCGACACGCCTGATTCTTCGCGCGCTAGACTCGACGCGGACAGAATCGAAGCGTACTTCCTCGCTCTCAGATTGCGCTCACCCCACGATGAACGGCTTGCGCTCGGGATCGGGCGGGGGGAGCGCCGGGTCGCGCGGGGCGCGCAGCGGGCGCTGGTAGTAGGTGCCGTCGGAGCCCAGCTCCCACGCCTGCGGGTGCTCGAGCTGCTCGCGGAGTATCTCGTCGAGCCGCGCGCGGTGGGCCGGGTCGCGCACCGGGCAGGCCACCTCCACGCGCCTGCTCAGGTTGCGCGTGCGCCAGTCGGCCGAGCCGATGTAGTACTCGGGATCGCCGCCGTTGTCGAAGCGGAAGATGCGCGCGTGCTCCAGGTAGCGCCCCAGGATGCTGATCACCCGCACGTTCTCGGAGAGGCCCCAGACCCCCGGCCGCAGCGCGCACAGGCTGCGCACGATCAGCTCCACGCGCACCCCCGCCCGCGAGGCGGCGTAGAGCGCCGCGATGATCTCGCGGTCGGCCAGGCCGTTGACCTTGGCCACGATCTCGCCCGGCCGCCCGGCGCGCGCGTGCTCGGCCTCGCGCTCGATCATGGCCAGGAAGCGCGCGCGCATGGTGTGCGGCGCCACCAGCAGCCGGTTGAAGCGCGGCTCGCCGCCCGCGCCGGTGAGCATGTTGAACAGCTCCGACGCCTCGTCGGTGATGCCGGGGTCGGCGGTGAGCAACCCCAGGTCGGTGTAGGCGGCGGCGGTGGTGGCGTTCAGGTTGCCGGTGCCCACGTAGGCGTAGCGCTGCACCCCGCCCGACTCGCGGCGCACCACCAGCGCCAGCTTGGCGTGCACCTTCAGCCCCGGGAGCCCGTACACCACGTGGATCCCCGACGAGCGGAGGTAGCGCGCCCAGGCGATGTTGCGCTCCTCGTCGAAGCGCGCGGTGAGCTCCACCAGCGCCACCACCTGCTTCCCGCGCGAGCTGGCGCGCCGCAGCGCCTCCACGATCCGCGACGTGCGGTTGGTGCGGTAGAGCGCCAGCTTCACCGCCACCACGTCGGGGTCCTCCGCCGCCTCCAGCACGAAGCGCTCGACCGTGCCCTCGAACGAGTCGCCGGGGAACTGCACCAGCACGTCGCCGCGCCGCAGCACGCTGAAGATCGGCTCGGCGGGGTCCAGCGGCTGGCGCGGCTCCTCGGGCTTCCAATGCAGCCCCTCGCGCTCCGCCGAGGCCAGCTCGCGCACGCCGCGCAGGTCGATCAGCCCCTCCACCCCGTACACGTCCTCGTCGCCCAGCGGCCACGCCTGGTCGGGCGCCTCGTGCCGCAGCTCGCGCAGCAGCAGGTCGCGCAGCCGCTCGGGCGTGGTGTCGTCCACCTCCACCCGCACCACCGGGCGGAAGCGGCGGCGGCGCACCGCCTCCTCCACCGCCTGCAGCAGGTCGGCGGCGTGGTGCGGCTCCAGGTGCAGCTCGGCGCTCCGGGTCACGCGGAAGGACGAGGCCGACTCCACCTCCATCCCCGGGTAGAGCCGGTGCAGGTTCTCGACGATCACCACCTCCAGCGGCACGAAGCGCTCGCCGCCGGGGAAGGGGACGAAGCGCGGGAGGCCGTCGGGGAGCTCCACCACCCCCAGCCGCTCGCCCCCGGTCAGCGGCTCGCGCAGGATCGCCACCAGCGCCGGCCGCTGGTTGCGGATGTGCGGGAAGGGGTGCCCCGGCCCGGCCGCCATCGGGGTGAGGATGGCGTGCACCTCGCCGTCGTAGTACTCGCGCAGCCACGAGCGCTCGTCCGCCCCGATCTCGCTGCGGCGCACCACCTCGATCCCGTTGCGGCGCAGCTCGGGGAGGAGGGTGTCGAAGAGGAGCCGGTAGGCCGCGTCGGCCAGGCGGCGCGCGCGCGAGCCCAGCGCGTCGAGCTGCTCGCGCGGGCCGATCCCGTCCAGCGTGTGCTTCTCGTTCCCCAGCGCGAGCTGGCGCTTGAAGCCGGCCACCCGAACGCGGAAGAACTCGTCCAGGTTGCCGCCGAAGATGGCCAGGAAGCGCACCCGCTCCAGCAGCGGCACGCCCGCGTCGGCCGCCAGTTCCAGCACGCGCCGGTTGAAGGCCAGCACGCTGAGCTCCGGGTTCAGCAGCGTGCCGGGCGGCAGCGCCTCGTCCGCCAAGGGGGAGGGCGGGGGATGGTAGGGCGGCGCGGTGCGCAGCACCTCGCGCGCGCGCTCGTCGCCCCACTCGCCGCCGGCGGCGTGCGCCGCCAGCCCCGAGCGCGCGACCACGTGCACCGCGGCCAGCGTGGTCTCGTCGCGCACCGCGGGCGAGCCGGCCGCCTCGATCAGCTCGTCCACCGGGAGGTGCACCAGCCCGGAGGGCTCGCTGCGCAGCTCCGCGTCTTCCGAGACCCACACCTCGGTGGCCGGGTGGCGCGACGATCCCGGCCCGGTGCCGATCAGCCGGATCCGCCCCTCGGCGCCCAGCGTCTCGCGCATTACCCGGCGCGCGGCCTCCAGCCCCGTCCCCGGGCCCGCGGGCACCCGCAGCCCGCCCCCCTGGTTCAGCAGCGCCACGCGCCCGCCGCGGAAGAGGACCACGGCCACGCGCCGCGCCGAGCGGACGGCCTCCTCCAGCCAGTCCACCTCGGCCTCTTCCAGGCTGCGCGCCCAGCGGCGCAGCGGGTCGCCGGTGAGCAGGGTGAGGCCGAACGCCTGCTCCAGCGCGCGGGCGGCGGCGCGCCCCTCGCCGGTGTCGTCGGCGAGGCGCACCTCCACCTCGAAGAGCTCGGCGGTCACGTCGCGGTCGCGCACCGTGCGCTCGTCGCAGGCGACCTCCATCTCCACCGCGTCCTCCGGCGTTCCAGCGACGGGCGCGCGGATGCGGCGGCGGGTCTCCACGGTGAGCCAGGGCTCGAGCCGGGCGGGGTCGGTGAGCGCGCGCAGCATCCGCGCGGGCTCGGAGGGGCCGGCGAAGAGCGCCTGTGGGTCGTCGGCGGGGGCGCTCTCGGCGGCGCTCTGGGGGAGCCCGTCGGCCGAGACGCGCACCTCCACCGCCAGCGTCAGCTCGCCCGAGGGGAGGAAGCGCACGCCCACGGTCGCCCCGCGCCGGCGCAGCTCCAGCGCCGGGGTGTCGTAGTAGACGTCGCGGAAGAGCTCGGTCTCGCTCCCGTCCGCCGCGATACCGTCGGGGAGCGGGCCCGCGGCGATGCGGTCGAGGGTGTCGCGGTCGGGCGCGGAGAAGCGCACGGTGAGCGGCACCGCCCCGCCCAGGGCGTACGACAGGCGGGGAAAGCGCCGCAGCGCGCGGGACATCGGTGAACCCTCCGTGGTCAGAAGGGCATCCCCAGCGCGAGGTGGATCCGCCCCTGCTCGCCGTAGGCGTACGCCGCCGACACCGCGCGCCGCCCGTCGAGGAAGGAGAAGAAGAGGCCGCCGCCCACGGCGGTGTGCCACCCCCCGGGGGATTGGCCCTCGCTCCACACCCGCCCCGCGTCGGCCAGGCCAAAGGCGCCCAGGTCGCCGCGCGCCAGGCGCAGGTTGGCGCGGGTGATCACCTGCCGCAGCTCGGCGCTCCCGTGCGCCGCCGCGTCCCCCGCGAAGCGGCCCGACGAGTGGCCGCGCAGGCTGCGGGGCCCTCCCAGGAAGGCGGCGTACTGGAAGGGGAAGCCGCCCCACACCTTCTGCCCCCCGGCGCGCAGCGCCAGCGTGGGCCCGCGCTCGCCGGCGGAGAGGTACGCGGTGCCCACCGCCTGCGTGCCGCCGAAGGCGCTGGCGTCGTGGTTGGCGTAGGGGAAGCCGGTGCCCCACGCCCGCAGCCGCCAGCCGCGGCGCGCGTAGGCCACGCTGTCGCCGCGCTCCACCACCACCCCCACGCGCCCACCCACGGCCACGAAGTCGCCCGCGCCGGGCGGGTCCTCGTCGCCCGCCGGGGTGCCGGCCTTCGGCTCGGCGTCGGTGACGCGGCCGGTGACGCCGCCGACCAGCCAGGTGCGGGGCGCCACGCCGTGCCAGTACGCCGCGTCGCCCAGGAGCTGCCGCTCGAAGACGCGGAAGTGGCTGCTGGACAGCCCC
>DASQLJ010000482.1:0-4041 GCA_035630095.1 Longimicrobium sp. | reverse complement strand
GCTCTTCCGCGCGCGGCTGCTGCGGCTGGGCCACGACGAGCACGCGCTGCTGCAGTGCATGCACCACATCGTGAGCGACGGGTGGAGCATGGGGGTGATCGGCCGCGAGACGAGCGCGCTGTACGCGGCGTTCGCGGCGGGCGCGCCCAACCCGCTCCCCGCGCCGGCGCTGCAGTACGCCGACTTCGCCGCCTGGCAGCGCGAGTACCTGGCCGGCGACCGGCTGGACGGGGCGATGGCGTTCTGGCGGCGCGCTTTGGAGGGGGCGCCCGCCGCGCTGGAACTGCCGGCCGACCACCCGCGCCCGCGCGTGCAGGCCGGCCGCGGCGCGCGCGTGACCTACGAGATCTCCCCCGCCGTCACCGCCCGCCTGCGCGCCCTGGCCGAGGCCGAGAACGCCACGCTCTTCGCGGTGGTGCTGGCCGCCGTGCGCGCGGTGCTGGCGCGCTGGGCCGGCGAGGGCGACGTGGTGATCGGCACTCCCGTGGCCGGCCGCACGCGGGTGGATACCGAGGCGCTGGTCGGCTACTTCATCAACACGCTGGCGCTGCGCGCGCCGATCGAGGGCGACCCGCCGTTCCGCGAGCGGGTGCGGCGCGAGCGCGACGCCGCGCTCGACGCCTTCGCGCACCAGGATCTCCCCTTCGAGCGGATCGTGGACGAGCTGAAGGTGCCGCGCGACCCGGCCCGCAGCCCCGTCTTCCAGACGCTCTTCTCGCTCACCGCGGGCGGCGGCGACACGCTGGAGCTGGCCGGGGTGGAGATGGAGCTCGTCGACGCGCACTTCGCCGCCAGCAAGTTCGACCTGGCGTTCGAGGCGCACGAGATCGACGGCGGCGCCGTGCTGGTCTGCGACTACGACGTGGCGCTCTTCGGCCCCGAGACGGCCGAGCAGCTCGTCTCGCACGCCGGGACGGCGCTGGCGCGCGCCTCCATCCACCCCGACGCGCCGCTCTCCGCCCTCGCCGTGGCGGACGAGGAAGATCGCGCGAGGATCGAGCGCTGGAGCGCCGCCGCGGCCGCCCGCGCGCCCGGCGACACCATCCCCGCGCGCTTCGCCGCCGTCGCGCGGCGCACCCCCGCGGCGACGGCGCTGGCGTGGCGCGGCGGGGCGATGACCTACGCCGAACTCGACGCGCGCACCGCGGCGCTGGCCGCCGAGCTCCGCGCGCTCGGCGTCGGTCCCGAGACGGTGGTGGGCGTGTTCGCCGAGTGGTCGCCCGAGCTCCCCGTCGCTCTCTTGGGCGTGATGCGCGCGGGCGGCGCGTACATGCCGCTCGACCCCTCGCTCCCGGCGGAGCGGATCGCGCTGCTGCTGGAGGATTCGGCCGCCGGCGCGGTGGTGACCACGCCCGCGCTGCGCGATCGCCTGCCCACGGCCGGCCTCCCCGTCGCGCTGGTGGACGCGGCCGCCGCCGTCGCGTCCGTGGACGTGGAACTGCCGGCGGTGGATGGAGATGCGGCGGCGTACCTCTTCTACACCTCGGGATCGACGGGCACGCCGAAGGGGGTGCTGGTGCCGCACGGCGCGGCGGCCGCGCACTTCGCCGCGGCGGCGGCGGCGTACGGGCTCACGGCGGACGACCGCATGCTGGGGTTCGCGGCGCAGGGCTTCGATCCCTCGCTGGAGCAGCTGCTCACGCCGCTGATCACCGGCGCGTCGCTGGCCGTGCGCGACGCGGAGATGTGGGCGCCGGCGGAGTTCGCGGAGCACGTCCGCGCGCTGGGGGTGACGGTGGCCAATCCCCCCACGCCGTACTGGCACCAGCTCGTGCGCGACGCCGACGCCGCGGGCGCGGCGAAGCGGGCGCTGCGGCTGATGCTGGTGGGCGGCGAGGCGATGCACCCCCACGCCGCCCGCGCCTGGGACGCGCTCCCCGGCGGCGCCGCGCTGATCAACCTCTACGGCCCCACCGAGACCGTCGTCACCTCCACCATCTTCCGCGTCCCGGAGGGGTACGCGGCGACGAACGAGGCGCGCGTCTCCGTCGGGAGCGCGACCGCGGGGCGCGAGCCGCGCGTGCTGGACGAGGCGCTGCGGCCGGTGCCGATCGGCGCGCCGGGCGAGCTGTACTTCGGCGGCCGCGTGCTGGCGCGCGGCTACCACCGCCGCCCCGGCCTCACCGCCGCCGCCTTCGTCCCCGACCCGTTCTCTTCGGTCCCCGGCGCGCGGATGTACCGCACCGGCGACCGCGCGCGCTGGCGGGCGGACGGCACGCTCGACTTCCTGGGCCGCGCCGACGACCAGGTGAAGGTGCGCGGCGCGCGCGTGGAGCCCGGCGAGGTGGAGGCCGCCGCGCGCGCCCTCCCCGGCGTGGCCGACTGCGCCGTCGCCGCGCGCGCGGACGCCGGCGGCGCGCTGCGGCTGGTGGCGTTCGTGGTGCCGCGCGGCGCGTTCGACGCCGCCGCGATCCGCGCGGAGCTGGCGGCGCGCCTCCCGGCGTACCTCGTCCCCTCGCACGTGGTGGCGATGGACGCGCTGCCGCGCACGGCCACGGGGAAGGTGGCCCGCCGCGCCCTCCCGTCCCCCGACTTCGCGTCCGTCGCGGCGCCGCGGCACGTGCCGCCGGCGGGGCCCGACGAGGAGATGCTGGCGGCGATCTGGGCCGAGGTGCTGGAGACCGACGGCATCGGCGCGGGCGACGACTTCTTCGAGCGCGGCGGGCACTCGCTGCTGGCCACGCGCATCGTCTCCCGCATCCGCGCGGTGTTCGGGGTGGAGATGCCGCTGCGCGCGGTGTTCGAGGCGCCCGTGCTGCGCGACCAGGCGCGCCGCCTGGCCGCCCTGCGCGCCGCGGGCGAGGGCGCGCTCGCCGGCGGCATCCCGCGCGCCGACCGGTCGCGGCCGCTGCCGCTGAGCTTCGCGCAGGAGCGGCTCTGGTTCATCGACCAGCTCGATCCCGGGAGCGCCGCCTACAACGTCCCCCTCGCGCTGGACCTGGACGGCCCGCTCGACGCCGCGGCGCTGGAGCGCGCGCTGGGCGAGATCGTGCGCCGCCACGAGCCGCTGCGCACCGTCTTCGCCGCCACCGACGACGCGCCGGTGCAGGTCGTCCGCCCCTTCGCCGGCTTCCACCTCCGGCGGGTCGATCTGACGACGCCGGACGCGTCCGATCACGCATCGTATGATCGACCGACCGGCGATCAGGGGTCGATCGATCCCACGTCGTCCAATCAACCGGCGGACGGTGCCCGGACGATCGATGCGAAGTCGTCCAATCAACCGATAGACAGTGCCCGGGCGATCGATCCGACGTCGAACGCTCCCGTATCGACCGATCCGGCAACGGCTTCGGTCGATGGGCGGGAGGCGGAGACCGAGCGGCTGGTGGAGGAGGAGGCGCGGCAGCCGTTCGACCTGACGAAGGGGCCGGTGCTGCGCGCGACGCTGATCCGGCGGGGGGAGGACGCGCACACGCTGGTGATCGTGCTGCACCACGTGGCGACGGACGCGTGGTCGGGCGGGATCTTCTTCCGCGAGCTGTCGGTGCTGTACGCCGCGTTCGCCGCGGAGGAGGACACGCCGCTCGCCGACCTGCCGATCCACTACGCCGACTTCGCGGCGTGGCAGCGCGCCTGGCTGCGCGGCGACGCGCTGGAGCGGCAGATGAAGTTCTGGCGCCGCCGGCTGGCGGGCGCCCCGGCGGTGCTGGAGCTGCCCACCGACCGCCCGCGCCCCGCCGTGCAGGAGCTGGCCGGCGCGCTCCTTCCCTTCGCCCTGCCGCGCGAGACGGCGGACGCCGCGCGGATGCTGGCGAAGCGCGAGGGCGCCACGCTGTTCATGGTGCTGCTCGCCGCCTTCCAGGCCGTGCTGCACCGGTGGAGCGGGGAAGAGGACGTGGTGGTCGGCACCCCCATCGCCAACCGCACGCGGCCGGAGCTGGAGGGGCTGATCGGGTACTTCGTGAACTCGTTGCCCTTGCGGATGGAGGCCGGCGGGGAGGCGTCGCTGCGCGTGCTGCTGGGGCGGGCGCGGGCGGTGGCGGTGGGGGCTTTCTCGCATCAGGACCTGCCGTTCCAGAAGCTGGTCGAGGAGCTGAA
>DASQLJ010000481.1:0-8783 GCA_035630095.1 Longimicrobium sp. | reverse complement strand
AGGTGCTCGAGGCGTGGAATCGTACGGACGTCGAGCACCCCGCCCACGCCACCGTCCACGCGCTGTACGAGGCGCAGGCGGCGCGCACGCCGGACGCGGTCGCGATCGTCTTCGGCGACGCGGTGCTGACCTACGCCGCGCTGGACCGGCGCGCGAACCAGCTCGCGCACCACCTGGTCGCGCGCGGCGTCCGCCCCGACACGCGGGTGGCGATCTGCGTGGAGCGGGGGATGGACCTGGTGGTGGGGGTGCTCGGCATCCTCAAGGCCGGCGGCGCCTACGTCCCGCTCGATCCCGCGTATCCCGCCGAGCGGCTGGCCTTCATGGTCGCCGACGCCGGCGCGCCGGTGCTGCTGGCCCACGCCGCGCTCCTGGAGCGCCTCCCCGCGCTCGCGGCGGAGGTGGTCTGCATGGACAGGGACGCCGACACGATCGCGCGCGAGAGCGAGGCGTCGCCGGGCGTGGAGATGACGCCGGAGCACCTGGCGTACGTCATCTACACCTCCGGCTCCGTCGGGCGGCCCAAGGGGACCGAGGTGCCGCACCGCGCCATCCCCGGCTTCTTCCGCGGCGCCGACGTCGTGCGCTACGACGAGGGGACCGTGCTCCTGCAGCAGGCCTCCACCTCGTGGGACGTGCTCACGCTGGAGCTGTGGCCGGCGGTGCTCAGCGGCGGCCGCACCGTCCTCTACCCGGCCCCCGCGTCGGAGCCGGGGATGCTGGGCGAGCAGGTGCGCGCGCACGGGGTGAACACGCTCTGGCTCACCTCGGCGTACTTCAACCTCATCGTCGACAGCTATCCCGAGGTGCTCGCGGGCGTCACGCAGGTGATGACGGGCGGCGAGGCTGTCTCCGCCACGCACGTGCGGCGCGCGATGGCGCTGTATCCCAACCTGCGGCTGACCAACGGCTACGGGCCGTCGGAGTGCACCGTCTTCACCTCCTGCTATCCCATTCCGGCGGACTTCGACGCGGCCACGGTGCCGATCGGCAGCCCCGTCGGCGATCGCCGCGTCTATCTCCTCGACGCGCACGGCGAGCCGGTGCCGATCGGGGCGCCGGGCGAGATGCACGTGGGCGGGCCCGCGGTGGGCCGCGGCTACCTGAACCAGCCGCGGATGACGGCCGAGCGCTTCGTCCCCGACCCCTTCTCGCCCGAGCCCGGCGCGCGGCTGTACAGAACGGGTGACGTGGCCCGCTGGCGGACGGACGGCACGATCGAGTTCGTGGGGCGCACCGACTTCCAGGTGAAGGTGCGCGGCTTCCGCATCGAGCTGGGCGAGATCGAAGCGCGCCTGGGCGAGCATCCCGCGTTGCGCGAGGCGGTGGTGGTCGCGCGGCAGGACGTGCCGGGCGACACGCGGCTGGTGGCCTACTACGTGGGCGGCGACACGCTGGACGCGCAGGCGCTGCGGGCGCACCTGGCCGAGCGGCTCCCCGAGCACACCATCCCCGCCGCCTACGTGCGGCTGGACGCGCTCCCGCTCACGCCGCACGGCAAGGTGGACCGCCGCGCCCTCCCCGCGCCCGACGCCGACGCGTACGCCACCGTGGGCTACGAGGCGCCGGTGGGCGCGACCGAGGTGGCCGTGGCCGGGATCTGGGCCGAGGTGCTGGGGGTGGAGCGGGTGGGCCGTTGGGATAGCTTCTTCGAGCTGGGCGGCCACTCGCTGCTCGCGGTGCAGGTGCTCACCCGCGTGGAGCAGCTCCTGGGCGTGCACGTACCGCTGCCCGACCTATTCACCTACACCACCGTCGAAGCGCTCGCGGCGCGGGTGGAAGGCTCGGCGCGCACGGTGAGCACCGAGCGCGCGATCCCCGTGCGCGCGAAGGGGACGGAGCGCCCGCTCTTCCTGGTCCCCGACGGCGTGGGCTCCGTCGCCTACGCGCAGGTGCTCTACCGCCACGTGGACGCCGCGATCCCCGTCTACTCGCTCCCCGACGCCTCGGCGCCGGAGCCGCGGCCGCGCACGCTGGAGGCGATGGGCGCGCGGCTGGCGCGGATGATCCGCGCGGTGCAGCCCGAGGGGCCGTACCGCGTCGCCGGCTGGTCGTTCGGCGGGATGCTGGCCTACGAGGTCGCCGTCCAGCTCATCGGCCAGGACCAGGCGGTCGAGTTCGTCGGGATGATGGACACCTCGTACATGGCCGGCGCCGCCGCCGCGCCCGACGATGCGTCAGACGGTGTCGATTTCGCCGATGCAGCCGATCCCGTCGACTCTGCCGATCCTCGTGTTTCGGTGGATTCGGTCGATTCGGCTGATTCCGCGGATTCGGTCGATTCGGCTGATGACGACGCGGCGGGCGAGCGGGAGACGCTTCTCAGCGTGCTGGGGATGATCCGGGGGCTCGACGAGGACGCGGCGGCGGCGCTGCGCGACGCGGTGGATTCCGCCCCCGGAGCGGATCTCGAAACGCTGGTGAAGCTGGCGCACGCCGTCGCGACGCTGCCCAGCCACATCACCGCGCCGCGCATCCGCATCATCCGTGACCAGGCGCAGCGGAAGTCCGCCGCGGGGCGCGCGCTCCGCGAGTACGCGCCGCTGCCGATCCCCATCCCCATCCACCTGTTCGCGGCGCAGGACAACCCCAGCGCCGACCCGCTGCGCGGCTGGGGCGCCCTCCTCCCCGCGGCGTCGATCCGCGTGTCGCCGGTGCCGGGGACGCACTGGTCGATGATGGAGGACGGCAACGTCGAACCGCTCGGCCAGGCGATCTCGCGCGAGCTCGCCGGCCTCGCCGGGACCGCGCCGGCGGTGGTGGAGGACGAGCACTCGCCGGTGGTGACGCTGCGGTTCGGCAGCGGCGGCGGGCCGCTCCTCTTCTGCGCGCCGGGGGCGGGAGCGAGCGTGACCAGCTTCAACGACCTGGCGGGCGCCGTGGACCCCACGTGGGCCGTGCAGGGGCTCCAGCCGCGCGGGCTGGACGGCGAGCTCCTCCCGCACTCCAGCGTCGAAGCCGCCGCGGAGTCGTGCCTGCGCGCGGTGCAGGCGCTGCAGCCCACGGGGCCCGTCCACCTCCTGGGCCACTCCTTCGGCGGGTGGATCGTGTTCGAGATGGCGCACCGGCTGCGCCGCGCCGGCCGCGAGGTGGGGAGCCTCACCATCGTCGACAGCGAGGTGCCCGACGAGGACGGCGCGCCGCTCGCCGAATACGACGGACGCGAGGCGTTCCTCTCCCTGGTCGAGATGTTCGACCTCGCCACGGAAGGGCGCATGGAGATCGGCCCGCGCGAGATCGAGGGGATGGACGCGGCGGGGCGGATGCGCCTGATGCACGCCCGCCTGGTGCGCCTGGGGGTGATGCCGCGCAACTCGCGCCCCGACATCCTGCGGGGGCCGTTCGCCGCCTTCTCGGCGTGCCTGCGCGCGCCGTACGTGCCAGTCGGGACCTGGCCCGAGCCGCTCCGCCTGGTGCTGGTGCGCGACCCGCGAATGGACGAGGCGGCGAACCAGCGGCACTTCGCCGAGGTCGTCCGGGGGTGGAAACATTTGGCGCCTGCCCTTAGATTTACAATTGGTGACGGAAACCACATCACCGCGTTGAAGCCGCCCCACGTCCGGAGCCTGGGGGCACTGCTGACCGGGGACCGTACCGTTCTTTTTGGGACGATATGAATTGAAACACGCTGAGTAGATCCGGGCGAGGCAGCGGCCTCGCCCAGGGAAGCAGGGTGGAGCAGGGGAGAGGATCGACGTCCTCCCGTTCCCCCGTCGCCCGCTTCCGTAATCCATTGCAACGGAGTGTTGATGTCTTCACGGGAATCGAGCTGGAAGCTCGCGGCGGTGGACGGCGGGCCCGGGGTGGACGCGGGCCAGGGCGACGAGGTGCCATCGTTCGCGCGGCAGAGGCTCTGGTTCCTGGAACAGCTCGGCGGCTCCGAGAGCACGTACCACGTTTCCGCCCGCCTGCGGCTGGACGCGCACCTTCTCGATCCTTCCCCGGCGGACGCGGCGCCCGGCATCGACCCCGCCGTCCTCGCCGCGCTGCCGCCGGTCGCCGCGATTCCGGGCGACGGGCTGGCGCTGTCGTTCCCGCAGCAGCGGCTCTGGCTGCTGGAGCAGCTCGGCGGGGTGAACGGCACGTACAACCTGCGTCGCCGGCTGCGGCTCGAGGGCGAGCTCGACCGGGCGGCGCTCCTCCGCGCGCTGGCCCGCATCGTCGCGCGCCACGACGCGCTGCGCACGACATTCGTCGCGCGCGACGGCGAGCCCCAACCGCGCGTCGCGCCAGAGGATAGCGGCTTCGCTCTGATCGACCACGACGTTAGTGGCGAGGCCGATCAAGACGCCGCGCTCCGCCGCATCGCGTCCGACGAGGCCGACGCTCCGTTCGACCTCGCCGGCGGGCCGCTGGTCCGCGGGCGGCTGGTGCGGCTGGCGGCGGACGACCACGTCCTCTTCGTCACCATGCACGGGATGGTGGCCGACGGGTGGTCGATGGGGGTGTTCTTCCACGAGCTGGGCGTGCTCTACGGCGCCTTCCGCCGCGGCGAGCCCGATCCGCTCCCCGCTCTGGGGATGCAGTACGCCGACTACGCCGCCTCGCAGCGGCGGGGCGCGAACGGCGGCGGGGCGCAGGGGGATTACTGGACGCGAACGCTGGCGGGCGCGCCGGAGCTGCTGGAGCTGCCGGTGGATCATCCCCGCGCGCCGTTGCCGGACCACGCGGGCGCCGGCATCGCGCTGGAGCTGGACGAGGCGCTGACGGCGGGACTCCACGCCCTCGGCCGCCGCCACGGCGCGGCGCTCTCCACCACGCTGCTGGCAGGCTGGGCGACGGTTCTCGGCCGCCTCGCGGGGCAGGACGACGTGGTGATCGGCACGCCCACCGCCAACCGCGGCGCGGCGGGGACGGAGGGGCTGATCGGCTCTTTCACCAACACCCTGGCGCTGCGGGTGGACCTCGCCGGCTCGCCCACCGTCGCCGAGTTGCTCGGTCGGGTGCAGGCGCGGGTGGAGGAGGCGGAGCGGAACGGCGCGCTCCCCTTCGAGCGCGTGCTGGAGCTGGTGCAGCCGGGGAGGACCGTCGCGCCCACGCCGCTCTTCCAGGTGGCGTTCGCGTGGCACGACGCGCACGGGAGCGGGCTGGCGCTCCCCGGGCTGGACCCCGGCGCCGCCGGCCCCGAGCCGCACGCGGCCGCGAAATTCGACCTGTCGCTGGAGCTGCGCGAGCGCGAGGGGCGGGTGGTGGGTGGGCTGACCTACGCCACCGCGCTTTTCGACGCGGAGACGGCGGAGCGCTACGCCGGCTACCTGCGCCGCGTCCTCCACGCGATGGTGGCGGACGACGCGCGCCCGGTCGCGCGGCTGGCGCTCCCGTGCGCCGACGAGCGCCGCCGCGTGCTGGAGGATTGGAACCGCACCGGCGCGCCGTATCCCGAGACCTGCCTGCACGAGCAGTTCGAGGCCCAGGCCGCGCGCACGCCGGACGCGGTGGCGGTGGTGTTCGAGGACCGGCGGCTCACCTACGCCGAGCTGAACGGCCGCGCGAACCGGCTGGCGCACGAGCTCCGCGCGCGCGGCGTGGGCCCCGATGCGCGCGTGGGGATCTGCGTGGACCGCGGCGTGGAGGTGGTGGTGGGGCTGCTCGGCGTGCTGAAGGCCGGCGGCGCCTACCTCCCGCTCGACCCCAGCTATCCCGAGGAGCGGCTCGCTTACATGGTGCGCGACAGCGCGCCGGCGGTGCTGCTGACGCACGGATCCGCCGCCGGCCGCCTCGCCGATCTCGGTCTCCCGGTCGTGACGCTGGACGAGGACGCGGAGTGGTGGGCGCGGCAGCCGGACGGCAATCCGCCGCGCGGCGCGACGCCGGAGAACCTGGCGTACGTCATCTACACCTCCGGCTCCACCGGGCGGCCGAAGGGGGTGCAGCTCGTGCACCGGGCCGTATCCAACCTGGTCCACTGGTACCGCGGCGCCACGCGCGTGTCCGAGCGCGACGCGGTGCTGATCGTCACCTCGTTCAGCTTCCACCTCACCCAGCGCAACTTCCTGGCGCCGCTCTTCGCCGGCGGCCAGGTGCACCTCACCCGCGAGCCGTTCGAGCCCGCCCGCCTCGCCGCGCAGATCGCCGCGTCGGGCATCACCATGATGAGCATCACCCCCACCGCGTTCCAGGCGCTGGTCGAGGCCGACCACGGCAACGCCGTCGGGGGGATGCGGATCGTGGTGTTCGGCGGCGAGGCGGTGTATCCCCGGCAGATCGCCGGCGTCCCCGAGCCGCGCCCCGAGTACCTCAACGTCTACGGCCCCACCGAGGGCACCGGCGTCGTCGCCGCGCATCCCATCCGTCCCGATCTCGACGGCTACGACGGCGACCGGCCGCTGCCGGTCGGCCGGCCGATCCCCAACGCCCGGCTCTACGCGCTGGACGCGCTGGGCGAGCCGGCGCCGATCGGCGTGGCGGGCGAGCTGTACATCGGCGGCGTCGGCGTGACGCGCGGCTACCGCGGGAGCCCGGCGCAGACGGCGGAGCGCTTCCTCCCCGACCCCTTCGGCGGCGAGCCCGGCGCGCGGCTGTACCGCACCGGCGACCTGGGGCGATGGCTGGCGGACGGGACGGCGGAGTACCTGGGGCGCAACGACCAGCAGGTGAAGGTCCGCGGCTTCCGCATCGAACTGGGGGAGGTCGAGGCGCGCCTCGCCGAGCACGCCGCGGTGCGCGAGGCGGTGGTGGTGGCGCGCGAGGATGCGCCGGGCGACCTGCGTCTCGTCGCGTACTACGTGGGCGAGGGGGTCGAGGTCGAAACGCTGCGCGCCCACCTTGCCGAGCGGCTCCCCGAGTACATGGTGCCCGCGGCGTACGTGCGCCTCCCCGCGCTCCCGCTCACGCTGAACGGCAAGCTCGACCGCCGCGCCCTCCCCGAGCCCGGCGGCGACGCCTACGCGCGCCAGGGCTACGAGGCACCCCGCGGCGCCACCGAGACGGCGCTGGTGGAGGCGTGGTCCGAGCTGCTGGGCGTGGAGCGGGTGGGGCGGCACGACAACTTCTTCGACCTGGGCGGCCAGTCGCTGCTGGCGGTGCGGCTCACCTCGCGGGTGCGGCAGGCGCTGGGGGTGGACGTCGCCCTCGCCGACCTCTTCCTGCGCCCGGTGCTGGCCGACTTCGCCCGCGGGATCGAGTCCGCCGCCCGGGCCGAGCTGCCGGCGATCGAGCCGGTGGCGCGCGACGGCGCCCCGGCGCTCTCGTTCGCGCAGCAGCGGCTCTGGTTCCTGGAGCAGCTCGGCGGCCTCGGCAGCACCTACCACATGGGCCGCCGCCTGCGGATGCACGGCCCGCTGAGCCGCGAGGCGCTGGTGCGCGCGCTGGACGGCCTGGTCGCGCGCCACGAGGTGCTGCGCACCGCCTTCCCCACCGTGGACGGCGAGCCCGAGCAGCACGTCGCGCCGGCGGCCGGGAGCCGCTTCCACCTGGTGGACCACGACCTCTCCGGGGTGGCCGACGCGGAGGCGGAGCTGGTGCGGCTGGCGGCCGCCGAGGCGGAGGCGGAGTTCGACCTGGCGCGCGGGCCGCTGGTCCGCGGGCGGCTGGTGCGCCTGGGGATGGACGACCACGCGCTGCTGGTGACGCTGCACCACATCGTCTCGGACGGGTGGAGCATGGGCGTGTTCGTGCGCGAGCTGGGCGAGCTCTACGGCGCCTTCGCGCGCGGCGAGGCGGACCCGCTCCCCGCGCTCCCGGTGCAGTACGCCGACTACGCGGCGTGGCAGCGGCGCTGGGTCGCCGGCGACGTGCTGCGGCGGCAGGGCGACTACTGGCGCCAGGCGCTCTCCGGCGCCCCCGAGCTGCTGGAGCTCTCCGCCGACCAGCCGCGCCCCACGCAGCAGGACTTCACCGGCGCCGTGGCCACGCTGGAGCTGGACGAGGCGCTGACGGCGGGGCTCAAGGCGCTCGGCCGGCGCCACGGCGCCACGCTCTTCATGACGCTGCTGGCGGGGTGGGCCGCCGTGCTCTCCCGCCTCTCCGCGCAGGACGACGTGGTGATCGGCACCCCCACCGCCAACCGGGGGCGCGCGGAGATCGAGGGGCTGATCGGCTTCTTCGTCAACATGCTCCCGCTGCGGGTGGAGCTGGACGGCGCGCCGACGGTGGCCGAGCTGCTGGGCCGGGTGAAGGCGCGCGCGCTCGTGGCGCAGCAGCACCAGGACATCCCCTTCGAGCAGCTGGTGGAGATCGTCCGTCCCGCGCGCAGCCTCACGCACACCCCGCTCTTCCAGGTGATGTTCGCCTGGCAGAACAACCCCGCCGAGCACCTGGAGATGCCGGGGCTCGCGCTCGGTCCTGTCGGCGGCGAGTCGCACGAGACGGCGAAGTTCGACCTGACGCTCTGGCTGCAGGAGGAAGACGGCCGCATCGCGGGCGGGATCACGTACGCCACCGCGCTCTTCGAGCGGTCCACCGTGGAGCGCCACCTGGCCTACCTCCACCGCGTGCTGGAGGAGATGGCCGCGGACGACCAGGTGCAGGTGCGGCGGCTGGAGATCCTCCCCGCCGCCGAGCGCCGCCTCGTCGTCGAGGACTGGAACGCGCTCGCGGTGGACTACGCGCGCGAGGCCTTCGTCCACGAGCTGTTCGAGGCGCAGGCCGCGCGGACGCCGGGCGCGGAGGCGGTCGAGTTCGAGGCGGAGACGCTGACGTACGCGGCGCTGAACGCGCGCGCCAACCGGCTGGCGCACCACCTCCGCGCGCTCGGCGTGGGTCCGGAAGCGCGGGTGGCGGTCTGCCTGGAGCGCGGGGTGGAGATGCTGGTGGCGGTGCTGGCGGTGCTCAAGGCCGGCGGC
>DASQLJ010000480.1:0-2577 GCA_035630095.1 Longimicrobium sp. | reverse complement strand
GGGAGATCGAGCCGGTGCGCCTTGCCGACGATAGCGTTCTTGGTGACGCCCATGCGACGCCCTATTTCGGCCGTGGAATGGCCTTCGTCCCAGAGGGCGCGCAGCACGTCGACCGTCGTCGCTGTCCAGTCCATGCGGTTCTCCCTGGCGGAGACCCACCATATCTTGTGGGCTACGAGATACGGTATGACAACACGGATCGGTTCCACAAGTTCTAGTCGGCCTGACGATCGCGAAAATCTGTGGAAAACCTACGGTTTTGTTCGACCCAAGCTCCTTGCGTTCCTCAACCGCGGCGCACTCGGCCGGAGATGTTCTTCCCGCGTGCCCCTCGGCCGAGAGCGGCCTAGGGTGGAATGCGGACCGTTCAAGCTCCGGCGCTTCCCAGGGGCGCTTCCCAGGAGGGATGGCGGATGTTCGATCTGGACAACTTCGCGGCCGACTGCCGCGCTGCGCTCGCCGCGGACAAGGGTGGGCACCGGGCCGTCCGGGAGGTCGTCGCGCGCGCGGCATCCGATCCCGGAGGCGTGCTGGCCGGCCTCGGGGAGCCCAGGCGCGGGGAGATCCAGAAGCTCTACCAGGCGCCGGACCTGACGATCCTGAACGTCGTCTGGGGCCCGCGCATGACCATCATGCCCCACAACCACCGCATGTGGGCGGTGATCGGCGTCTACACGGGCTGCGAGGACAACATCTATTGGCGCCGGGTGGATGGCGGCAGGATCGAGGCGGCGGGCGCCAAGGCGCTGCGCGCCCGGGACTGCATCGCGCTCGGCAAGGACCTCATCCACTCGGTGACCAATCCCATTCCGCGCCTGACCGGGGCCATACACGTCTATGGCGGCGATTTCTTCGCCGCCGAGCGCAGCGAGTGGGATCCCGAAACCCTCTGCGAAGGCCGCTACGACGTGGCCAAGGCGATCCGCCTGTTCGAGGAGTCGAATGCTGCCCTCGCCGCAGCGGGCTGACCGGTCCTCAGCATCTGTTCGTTGACGAGCGGTGGGCTGTGCAGAAGCTTGGGTGCCGCGTTCTCCTCTGGCACATCGGAGTAGCGATCATGGACTTCGCCGCGAACCCGCCGCGCCGCCGGTTGGCTGCCCGGCTGGGCCTGGTGGCCATTGCCCTGGGCTGCGGCCTCCCGCCCGCGGTGGCGCACCACGGATGGGGAGGCTACGGCACCGAGGAGTTCTCGCTGTCCGGCACGGTGCAGTCCGCCAATCTCGGCGGCCCGCATGGCCTGGTGCGGGTGCGGGACAATGGCGGGCGGGTGTGGGACGTGGTGCTCGGGCCGCCGGGCCACCAAAGACGGGCCGGGCTGACGGAGGACGCGCTGCCGGCGGGCGTCGCCGTCACCGCCTACGGCCACCGGCATCTCGACCCGAACCGGCTCGAGATGAAGACCGAGCGCCTCGTCGTGGCGGGCCGCGCCTTCGACATCTACCCCGACCGCTCCTAGGCGCTGGGCGGACGCGCGCTGTTTGGCGGACCTGGCCGTCTGGATCGAAGGCTCGCTGTTGGCGAAGTTCCTGCGGAGCGGGCCGTGGCTCTACCCGCTGGTGAACCTCGCGCACCTGCTCGGCATCGCGCTCCTCGTCGGCGCCATCGCCGCGCTCGATCTGCGGCTGGTCGGGTTCTGGCCGGACACGCCGATCGCCCCGCTGGCCCGCATCACGGTTCCGGTCGCCGCCGCCGGGCTCGCCATGGCCATCCTGACCGGCCCGGCGCTCTTCGTCGTGCGGGCCACCGAGTACGTGGAGAACCCGTTCCTCTGGGCCAAGTTCGGCGCCGTGGCGCTCGGACTCGCCAACCTCGTCGCGCTGCACGGCTCCGCGGCCTGGCGCAGTGAGGGCCACCGGCCGCCACGCTTCCGCCGCCGTCTCGCACTTGCCGGAGGCGTCTCCCTCGCGGCCTGGATCGCCGCCGTCTCGGCGGGGCGGATGATCGCCTACTGGTGAGGCCGAGGGCGGCGCTTCAGAACAGCAGCCCCTTGCGCAGCATCCCGTGGACGCCCTTTTCGCCGTTCACCGTCTGCGTCACCCGGAAGTCCACGGCCAGCGAGCAGAGCTGGTAGGCGTCGGCCGCCGAGAGGTTGGCCCGTGACACGATGAAGGCGATCATCTCGCGGAGCGCCCCCTTCATGGCGAGGTCGAGATCCTCGTGCAGCCCCATGCTGATGAAGTGGGTGGCGGTTTCCGCCCGGGGAAAGCGCAGGACGGGGTCCCTAGCGCCGCCGCCCTTCTCCAGGTCGAGGCGGAAATGCCCGGTGAGGCACATCTCCAGCGCGTTGATGCAGACCTCGCCGTCGCCCTGCACGCCATGGCCGTCGCCGGCCGAGAACAGGGCGCCCGTGTTGAACACGGGCAGATACAGGGTCGCGCCCTCGCCGATCTCCTTGTTGTCGAGATTGCCGCCATGCGCGCGCGGCTCCTTGGTGGAGATCGCCCCCCACTCCTCCGGCGGCGCCACGCCCATCACGCCGAAGAAGGGCGAGAGCGGCAGGGTGATGCCCGGCCCGACCGGCACCGTGCAGGTGCGCGCCGCGCGGTCCACCGGGATGTGCAGCAGGCGCCGGTAGGG
>DASQLJ010000479.1:0-11865 GCA_035630095.1 Longimicrobium sp. | reverse complement strand
GCGCCTCGTCGTGGTTGCCGGCGATCACGGTCACGCGCATCGGCCCGTCCAGCACCAGCTCGAAGACGCGCAGCACCACCTCGGCCGCGTGGACGCCGTCGTCGAACAGGTCGCCCAGAAAGACGATGCGGGCGTCCGCGCCGCCGCCGCTGCGGTCGATGTGCTGGAGGGCGGCCTCCAGCGCCAGCAGGTCGCCGTGCAGGTCGCCGATGAACCACACCTCGCCCACCGGCCAGTCCTCGCCCACCTGGATCGCCTGGTCGGCCGGGCCGGCGGCGTACTCCTCGAACGCCAGCCCAAGCGGCCCGCGGCTGGCCAGCCGCTCCTCCATCCGCGCGATGATGCGATCCGCCCGCTCGCCCGCGATCGGTGCGTCCACGGCCGCGCGCACCGCGTTCCAATCCAGCCCCCGCACCTCCACCACGCTCAGCAACGCCTCGGGCACGCGCTCGGCCGGCGTGTGCCCCCCCGGCGGCGCGGTCGGGGAGACTTCAGGCACTGCGGGCGGAGCCGGGGCTGCGGCCGGCGGCGGCGTTTCGCGCGCCGCGGGCTGCGCCAAAGTCTCGGGCGGCGCCGGCGTGGTGTCCTCGCCCCTCGCGTCTGACGGTGCCGCTACGTCGTTCGGAGACGCGGAGTCGGACGGCGCGGCTCCGTCGGACCGCACGGGTTCGTCGGACGGCGGCGGTTGATCGGACAACGGCGGTTGATCGGACAACGGCGGTTGATCGGGCGGCGGTTCTTCGGACGTCGTTTGATCAACCGAAGACCGTTCGTCGGACGGCGGCGCGTCGTCGGGATACGGCTGTGTCGCGTCGGGGGCGGAATCCTGATCTGCCGGCACGGTTGTGCCCTCGACAGACGTATGAGATTCGGATCCGTCCGTTGGCGGCGCCGTCTCGTCCGGGCGCGGCTGCTCTTCGGCTTCGGGGTGGTTCTGGCTATCCGTCACAGCTCGTTCTCCACGCGCAGGCGCAGCCGGGTGGGGCCGATGGTGATCACCGCGCCCTGCTCCAGCGGCGCGGGCGCATCACCGAGGGCCGCGCCGTTCAGGAACGTCGGGTTCTTGGCACCGGGCGCGGGGGCGATGCTCCACCCGCCGCGCACGGGGTCTCGCGCGAGCACGAACTGCGGCTCGGCCGCGTACACGTGGTCGCCGCCCGCGAAGGTGCCCAGCAGGTGCTTGCCGATGGCGGTGTCCACGCCCACGCTCAGCCGCTTCGTGGTCTCCTCCGCCACCAGCACCAGCCGCCCCGCGCGGGTGAAGCCGCACGCCTCGCAGCGGAGCGTGGCGTCGTCGGGGTGTTCGAAGCCGCACTGCGGGCACTTCCAGGCCATCCGCCGCCTCTACGCCGGCCGCGCGGTCAGCGGCAGCCGTGCGATCCCCTTGGCCGCGCGCCCCACGGCGATCACGTCGCCCTCGTGCAGCGGCTGCGGCGCGGTGACGGGCGCGCCGTTCAGCAGCGTCTCGTTCGTGGTGCCTTCGACCGGGACGATCTGCCAGGCGCCGTCCGCACCGCGCTCCAGGATGCACTGCTCCGTGTCCCACACGTTCGAGTCCTCGCCGAACTGGCGGACCACGTGCTTGCCCAGCGGCGTGCGCACGCCAACGGTCAGCGCGCGCCCGGACTCCGCCACGAGCTGGAT
The DNA here is from genome assembly GCA_035630095.1 of Longimicrobium sp. Taxonomy (GTDB): domain Bacteria; phylum Gemmatimonadota; class Gemmatimonadetes; order Longimicrobiales; family Longimicrobiaceae; genus Longimicrobium. The sequence goes on along the minus strand of DASQLJ010000479.1, from coordinate 10,221 downwards.
GCGATCCGAGCTCAGCGCGCCACCCGGCACGACCGTGGTCGTCCCGCCGCCGGCAGGAGGCGCCTCGGCTCCGGCCGCTCCCGCGCTGGCAGCCGCGGCGCCAGTCGAAGCCGCATCGGTCGTCGCAGCGCCAGCGGTCGCGGCGTCGGTAGATGTTGCACCGGCCGTCGCGGCGTCGGTCGTCGCTGCGCCAGCCGTTCCGGCATCGGTAGATGATGCACCGGTGGTCGCGGCGTCGGTCGTCGCGGCGCCAGTCGTTCCCGAATCGGTAGATGATGCACCGGCCGTTGCGGCGTCGGTCGTCGATGCCCCGGAGGTCGCCTCGTCGGTCGCTGTCGCGCCGGTGCCCCAGGGGTCGGTCGCCGCTGCGTCCGTTGTGGCGGCGCCGGTGGTGGACGGATCGCCCGAGCTCGTGCTGCCGGACGCGGCGTCACCCGAGGACGCGCCGCCGGTGGCCGCGGCGTCGGACGGGGTGTCGGCGGTGGCGGCTTCGGTCGCGGAAATCGCCGCGGCGTCGGTGGACTCCGTAGGCGCCGGCGCCGTGGTGGCCGCATCGGCGGTGGACGCGTCGCCGGCGGGTGCTTCGAGCGTGGGATCGGAATCGGTGCCGGACGCGGGGGTGGTCGCGTCTGCGGTCCCTGTATCTCCCGACGACGCACCGGCATCGCCCGACGACGAGGTGGACGACGCGCCGGCATCACCGGTCGTACTGGCGGTGGCGGAGCCGTCGGACGTGCCGGCCGCGGGCGTGGTCGATCCCGGCGGGGATCCTTCCGAGGCCGCGCCCACCGTCGACGCGCCGGCGTTCCCGGACGACGACGTCTCGCCCGTGGGCGGTGCGGCGGCGGTTCCGGAGGGTGACGTACCACCCGTCCCCACCGCGCCCGCCGTGCCCGACGACGCCGGATCAGCGATGCCGGATGTGCTCCCACCCGCCGTGCCGGACGCGCCGGCGGCTCCGGAGGACCCGGTGTCGCCGCTCCCCGGCTCGGACACGGTTCCGTCCGGCCCCGGCGCGCCGCCCGCGCCCACGGGTCCACCCGGGCCGCCAGGGCTCGCGGCGGCTGCCGCCGCGGCGTCCGACTGCGCGCCGGTGCCGGCGGGCTGATCCGCCGACGTGGCGTCGACGGGCACGGTCGGCATGCCCTGCGGCGGCGGGGGCGGCGTCGCCGATCCGGAGGCGGAGGTGTCGGCGCCGGTGGGCGCGTTCGTCGCCGCGTCCGCCTGGTTGCCGGGCGTCGCGCCGCCCGCGGGTTGATTCTGGCTTTCGCTCACGGTTCAGTCTCCACGCACGGTCCCGGCCTCGTCGGCCCGATGACGATCATCGCGCCCTCCTTCGGCGGCAGCGCATCGCGCTGCCAGATCCGCATCCACCCATCATCCCAAAACCGCTCGTCCAGCGTGCCGGCATCAGGCCGCGCGCACGGTCAGCGGCAGCTTGGCAATGCCCTTCGCCGCGCGGCCCACGGCGATCACGTCGCCCTCGTGCAGCGTTTGCGGCGAGGTAACCGTCGCGCCGTTCAGCAGCGTTTCGTTGGTGGTGCCCGCGTTCGGCACCAGCATCCAGAGCCCGTCCTGCCCGCGCTCCACCGCGCACTGGTCCGCATCCCACACGTTGAAGTCCTCGCCGAACTGGCGGACGATGTGCTTGCCCAGCGGCGTGCGCACGCCCACCGTCATCGCCTGCCCCGACGCGCCGACGAGCTGGATGCGCTCCGAATCGAGCGGCGCGCCGCCACCCCCGGCCGGCGCGGCGTCTACCGGAATCGGCTCGGGCTCGGGCGCGGGCGGCGGAGGCGGTGCCGGCTCGGGCGCTGGCGGCGGAGTCGGCTCCGGCGCGGGCGGCGCAACTGGCGGCGCGGCCGGCGCTTCCGCGGCGGGCGGAGCCGTCGCTGGAGCGGGCGCGGCGGGCGCGGGTGCGTCCGGCGCGCTCGTCGATGTGACGGGCGCGGCGGCGGCGGCAGCCGCGGCGGCCACCGCGGCCGCGCGGCCAGTGAGCACGTCGCGCACCTCGGCGGCCGTGGGGCGATCCTCGGCGCGCGGCGAGAGGCAGCGGTGGATCACGTCGGCGACGGCGTCGTTGCTGGCGGGCGCGGGCATGGTGCCGCCCAGCACCGGGCGCTCGGCTGCGTGCGCGAGCGCCTTCCGTGCGTATTCGGCTTGATCTTCCGACCAGTACGGGTGTCGCCCGGCCAGGAGCTGGTACAGGATCAACCCGCAGGTGAACACGTCCGACGCGGCGCCGGGGACGGCGCCGGTGGTGAAGTGCTCGGGCGAGCGGTAGTTGTCGGTGCCCACGTAGCCCTGGCGGCCGTGCCAGGGCGCCGTCTGGTCGGTGAGCACCGAGAAGTCGGTGTCGATCAGCTTGAGCTGGAAGCCCGCCGCGATCGAGGGGTCCTCGATCAGGAAGGCGTTGTCGGGCTTGAGGTCGACGTGGGCGACCTTCGCGGCGTGCAGCGTGTTGATCCCCGACATGAGCACCTTCGCCCAGATCAGGTGCTGCTCCCAGAGCCGCGCGGGGAAGGGGATCGGGAGGACGTTGCCGCCGTTCTCCTCGGCCTCGCGCTCGAAGATCCCGCCCAGGTCGGCGCCGTTCTCGACCAGCTCGAAGACCTGGAAGTAGTTGCGCCCGCCCCACACCGCCTCGAACGCGTCCACCGCGCGCACGCAGAAGTTGCGCGCCGGGCTCCCCTCGATCCGCGCGTTCAGCTCCCTCTGGTAGCGCACGAAGTCGCGGTACCAGTCCACCGTGACCGCGGGCGACTTGTACTGCTTGAAGAACACCCGCTGCCCCGACGCGCTCTCGGCCGCGTACGAGATGGCCATCGCGCCGGGCCCGAACACGCGGGTGATCCGGTATCCGTTGATCTCGTCGCCGACTTTGAGCTTCTTCGCCATAGCTTCGGAGTGCTGGGTTTTCGGGTGCTGAGTCCTAAGTCCTGAGTCCTGTTCGCCTTATGTTCGCGCGATGTGCTCGACGCGCCCCACCCCGCGCATGTCATCCTGAGGCCGGCCACACCGATCGTTCGGCGCGGCCGGCGACCGCAGGCCGAAGGATCTATCGCCGCCCCTCGGACCCAAGCCCGCGACGTGCCGGGGTGCAGCTGCTGGTGCCGAGTCCCGCGAAACCCTCAGCCGGTCCGAGACGGACTCAATCAGGACTTGGGACTCAGGACTCAGGACTAATCCCTTCAGCACCCAGCACCAGCACGCCCCCTACAGCGCCACCGTCTCCGCCGACTTCGACACGCTGGCGGCGAGCTGCCGGAGGGTGTTCTTGAAGTTGGCCTGGTCGGTGGTGAACTGGACCAGCGCCTCCTGCGGGTTCTTCCCCGGGTACGAGATCGCCTCCCACTCCGACTTGTCGATCTGGCTCAGCTCGTCGTAGCCGGGCATGTCGGGCGCGAACAGGCTGAGGATGATGCGGTTGTTGATCACGGCGTTGGTCACGTCCTGGATGCCGCCGCCCTTCGCCTCGGGGATGCTCATGGTGGGCTTGAACGAGGCGTCGGTGAACACCACCACCACGCGCGCGGCGTCGCTGCGGTAGCGCCACTTCGTCGGGTCCAGCGCCTGCGCGCCCTTCTCGGTCTGCCCCATGTTGGCGACCATGAACAGCGCGTCCAGCAGCGACTCGGGCTCGTCGTCGCCGCCCTCGGCCACCAGCCCGGCGAGCTGCGCCCGCAGCGCCTCCACGTCGTTCACGAACGGGTTGTCGATGAACGGCTGGGCGTCCACCTCCACGTCGCGGTAGCCGACGGCCCTGGCGCGCCAGTCGCGAACCGGCGACACGTTGTTCCCCTCGCCCTTGCTCAGCGACTCCACGAAGGTGCCGATGTTCGCCTTCAGCGCGTCGATTGCCGGGGCCATGCTCCCCGACACGTCGATCAGGAACACGATGTCGGCGACCCCGCGGGTCTTGGTCTGCTGCTGCTGCTGATCCATTTGGCTTTGCCTTGCCTGCGAAGTCCGTAACGAAGATCGGGCGAGCCCGGCGGCACCCGTGGCGCCTCCCCCGGGCGGGCGCCGCTCATGCAGGTTCCAGTCCGCGCGGCACAACATCCGCCCTGCACGCGCCAAGGCGCCGCGAGGTTCGACGACGCGAAGGCCCCCCGACGCGGCAAAGCGTTGGGGGGCCTTGGGATGATCGATATCCACCGAAAAGCCGTGGCGATCCTGCCGCCGGACGGACCGCGGCTACACGCCGTCGTCGTCGCGTCGAGCCGGGGCGTCCACGCCAGCCGCGGCGGCGTCGCGCGGCCGCGCCGTCTCGGCCGCCGGCGGGAGGGCGTGGTGCGCGAAGGCGGTGCGCCACCACCGCGCCACGGCCAGGGGCCAGCGCGCGCGGTGATAGGCGGGCACGGAGTGCGGAACGCCGGGCGGAAACGCGTCGATCCCGGCCGGGGGAAGCATGTCCGGCGGGCCCTCGGGGGATTGCAATGGAGCCTCAGATCGGCGTGGGATCCTGCGCCGCCGCGCGTAAGCGGCTGCGCGTTCCCATACACCGGGATGGAGAAAGGGTCCGTCGACCTCAGGTTTCGGCGCTCACCGGCTCGTCCGGCAGCACGCCCTCCCGCGCGTGTGCCAGCGCCGCCTCGAGGTGGCCCACGGCGCGCTCGACCGCCTCGCCGCGCTCGTCCTCGGGGACGGCGTGTGACGCGCTCAGCTCGTTGAAGGCGGCGGTGAAGCAGTCCGCGATCTCGCGGTCGCGCACGAAGCCGAACCCGTGCAAGTGCCGGCCGAGGTGGTCGATCCCAGAGGCGGCGCCATTCAGCGCCGCGTGCGAGCGGGCGTCGCCGCGCAGGCCGCTGACGATCGCCTCGATTCCTTCGGTGAACGGTGGCACGGTCACGCGGAACTCCGGCGGTTCAGGGGTGATGACGGACATCGATCGACACGGCCACGAGCACGATATCGGTGTTTCCTGCGATCTGCCATCGCTACTTCGGCGGTTTGCCGCTAGATTCAAGGGCGCCCGCGTCGGCGTCACCTGTGTTTCTCCGTCCGGAAAGCATCATGTCGAGCTCGTTTTCCATCTCTGCTTCACGCTTTTCAGCCATCGCCGAGCCCAGCTTTCTCGAAGAGATCCGCGCGCACACCGCCAACGACGAGGAAGCCTCGAGCATCCTGCGCGGCATCGAGCGCCTCGGCGGCGACGCGTCGATCCGGCGCTACGAGATGACCCCGACCGTCAACCAGCGCAAATACCGCGGCGCCCCGTCCGTGGGCTGGAGCGTCCGCGCCGTCCGCCAGTAGCCGTCCAGCGGCACCTCACGCACGGGCAGCGGGGGAGTGATACAGCTTCTCTGTTGACTCCGCTAACTCCGCTGACTCCGCGTGAAACCTGTTGTTACGAAATCGGGACGAAGGAGGGCGCAGGGGAATTCCTCTGCGCCCTCCGCGCGTCAAGCACCGATCCCGACCCGAACCATCGCAAGCTTCGGAGAGCTGGTTCCGAGCGCCGCCGATAGAGCCTCCGATGGCCCCGCAGATCGTCCGATGGCCCCGCGACCGGCGGCTGAAGCCGCAGCAACAACTACGAGAAGCCTCGCAAACTGCGCGAGGCTCCACGGCGCGGCGGCGGCATCGGGGCTCGATCCCACCGGCCCGGTGAAGTCCGCGGAGGCGGACTGTGTGCCGTTGTAGCGGCGAGTTCACTCGCATATTTCGCACGGGGGGGACCGGCATCGCCGGCGGGTGCGAGCGGGCCGGCGGGCCGCACCGGTCCTACGCCTGCGGCTTCGGGGGCTTGGCGGGCTTGACGCCGCGGCGCGAGGCGCGGCGGCGGCCCTTTTTCCGTTGCTCGGTGCCGGTGAGCTCGCGCGGCGCGCCGAAGGCCGATTTCGCGGGCGGCACCTCGAGGTTCGGGAGGCGCACGGTGAACACGCTCCCGCGGCCGAGCTTGCTCCGCATCTCCACCTCGCCGCCCAGCAGCACGGCGAGCTGCCGCGTGACCGCCAGCCCCAGCCCCGTGCCCCCCAGCCGCCCCGACGAGTCGTCCACCTGCCAGAACGCGTCGAACACGTGCTCGAAGTGCTCGGTGGCGATGCCGATGCCGGTGTCGGTCACGCGCAGCAGCACGGCGCCGCCGGTGTTCTCCAGGTCCAGCCGCACCTCGCCCGCCTCGGTGAACTTCACCGCGTTGGCCGCCAGGTTCAGGATGATCTGGCGCACCTTGCCCGGGTCGGTGCAAAAGGGGATCGGGGCCTCGGGGATGTTCAGCACCAGCTTCAGCCCGCGCGCGGCGGCCAGCGGCTCCATCAGCGACGCGCTCTCGCGCACCAGGTGGGCGATGTCCACCTCGCGCAGGCGCAGCTCCGAGCGGCCGGCCTGCTGCCGCGCGAAGGTGAGGATCTCCTCGATCAGCGTGAGCAGGTGGTCGCTGGCGGCGCGGATGCGCGTGACGCCGTGCTGCTGCTTCTCGTTCAGCGGCCCCGACATCTGCTCGGCCAGGAGGTCGGCGAAGCCCTGGATGGCGGTGAGCGGGGTGCGGAACTCGTGCGAGATGGTGCCCAGGAACGAGGTCTTCGCGCGGTCGGCCTCCTCGGCCTCGTGGCGCGAAAGGTTGGCCTCGCCCAGCAGCTCCTCGGCGCGCTGCGCGGTGAAGGTGGCGGCCACGCGCGCCTCCTCGGCCGCCTTCAGCGCCCCCTGCGAGGCGGCGTAGAGCCGCGCGTTGTCCACGGCCATCGCGCAGCGGCGCCCCAGGTCCTCGGCCAGCAGCAGGTCGGCGTCGTCGTAGCGGCGGCGGTCGTCGGAGACGAAGGTGATGGCGCCCAGCGTCTTCCCCCGCGCCGACATAGGCACCATCAGGAACGAGCGCGCGCCCAGCTCGTTCAGCAGGGTACGGTGCTCCTCCTCGGCGATCCCCTCGAGCACGTCGTCGTAGGCCAGCACGAACTCCGACTCGCGCGTGCGGATCACCCGCGGCGCGCCGATCGGATCGTCGCGGCCGGGCGGGTGCGCCTGGTAGAAGGCGCGCGCCAGGCGCTGCTTCTCGGGGTCGGGGTGGATCACGGCGACGCGGCGGATGCTGTCGTCGGCCTCGACGATGTCCACCATGCACCAGGTGCCGAAGTGCGGCAGCGCCAGCCCGGCCCCGGTCTCGAGCGTGGTCTCGAAGTCGAGCGAGTGCGCCAGGCAGCGGCTGGTCTCGGCGAGGAACGCGAAGCGGGTGCGGCCGTCGGCCACCTCGGTGCCGGGCGCGGGCCCCCCGACGAGGAGCGTCACGTCCGGGCTGAGCGTGCTCATGAAGCGTCCTTCGCGCGTGGGGGCTCCGCGCTGGCCAGCGGCGGAGTGATTTAATCTAATCTGTTGGAAGACAACGGGCTACGACAGCTTGGCCGTGGCCCCTGCGGCACGCCCGCGGCAGGGGCATTCGCGCCCGGCTACCGCGTGACGCTCACGCTGGCCACCGCGTTCGCCGCGATCTCGCCGGGGAGCGTCGGCGCGCCGAAGACGGCGGGCGCGTCGTACGTCGCCGGCACCAGGAAGGCCGCGATCTCCGTCGCATCCTGGTCGTTCCCCCCGGTGACGATGTCGGCGGCCCACGTTCCGTCGGGGCGGATGCGGATCGCCCTCCGCGAGTCCTGGTAGGGCTTCACGTACCACAGCCCGTTGACCCTGATGTACAGGGCCACGCGGTGCTCCACCGGCTTCACGTGGGCGATGCTCCCCGCGAGGTCCTCGGCCGTCGCGCCGAGCGGCGGCACGTGGGTGAACGCGATCGAAGGGGTGCCCGCGCCCCCGACCACGGTCTCGCCGCTCCAGTTGTCGGGTACGGTGGTGCCGTCGAACACCGCCTGCATCCCCGGCTTCAGCGCGCCGAACCGGTCCATGACCCCCCAGCACGCCCCCTGCGGGCCCTCGCTCGCGACGTGCCAGCCTTCATCCAGGGCCTCGAAGTAGAACGCGGTGACGCCCCGGCTCCGGGCCCACGACGCGAAGTTGAGGAAGTACTGGGCGGCGTTCGCCTCCGACGGCACGGCCCCTCCGTTCACGTCGCCGCACGAGGGCCAGCCGCTCTCGGAGACGTACACGGGCTTGCCGCCGGCCACGGCCACCATCGAGTGGTAGACCGTGTCCACGTGGAAGAGCGCGTACTGCAGCGGCACGCCTTCCCAGTAGGCGTACACGTTCACCATCAGCACGTCGAGCTCGGCGATGAGGCTCGGCCGGGAGCGGATCTCTCCGTAGATGTCGGCCGTGGTCACCGGCACGCCCAGCCCCGCCTGCTTCACCTGGCGGATGTAGGAGATGAGCTGGCTCTCGGTCACGTCCACCCGCCGCAGCATCTCGCTCCCGACGATCGCGAGGTCACAGTCGCCGGAGCGCATGCTGGCCAGGAGCCCCGCGATCTGCGCCTGGTTGGCATCCTCGGAGGGCCCGATCCAGGCGCCGCAGGCCATCCCCATCCCCAGCTCGCGGGCGATGCCGGGGGCGTGCTGCAGCCCGCCCATGCTGCCGAAGCTGCGGACGCGCGTGGTGAGCGAGCGCGTGAGCACGAGCCGCGCGCGGAGCTGGTCGGCCGAAACGACGGAGCCCAGGTCCGGGTTCTGCCCGTCCATGAACGGGCCGAAGTCGAGCGCCGGGCGGTAGGCGAGTGGCCCGGCGGGCGCGGTGAGCTGCGCGCCCGCCGACCGCGCCTGCGTCAGCGTGACCGCACAGGTGGCCGACGTCCCGCCGCACGCGCCCGACCACCCGGCGAACGCGTGGCCGCCGGCCGCCGCGGTCACGCCGAGCGTCACCTCCGTGCCGTAGGGGAAGAGCGCGCTGCACCCCCCGGCGGCGACCCCGCCGGCGACGGCGCAGAGGATGCCGGACGGGGTGGACGTGACCACGCCGTCGCCGGTGCCCGCGCCGGAGACGGTCAGCCGGCGCGGCACCGCCGCGGGGTCGCGCTCGGCCCGCGCGACGGCGTGGCCGGTCCGCGGCGCGGCGGTGGCCGTGATCGTCGCGCTGGCCCCGCCCAACGCATGCACCACCGCGAGCGAGTCGCCGGGGAGCGGGGTCACGGTGACCGAATCGGGGGCCGAGCTCGCCCAGGCGAGCGGGCCGTGCGGCAGAACCCTGCCGACCGCGCTGCGCACCACCGCCTTCACCGTGTCGTCCTCGCCCACCAGGAGCACGCTGCTGTCCGGGAGCAGGTCGATCCATCCGTCCGGGAACGCGACCGGCGCCGCCACGAACAGGGTGAAGGTGAACGTCTCCACGCCCGGCGCAAGCTGGAACTTCCAGGTCCTGCCGGGCGAGGTCGAGTCGGTCCGGATCAGCCCCACGTACCGGAAGAAGGGCTGGTCGCTCGCGGTGAAGACCGCAGAGCCATCGGCGTTGACGATGGTGACGGCTCCCGTGCCCGCGGTCACGGCGGGGGGCGTGGCGAAGAACACCTTCACGCCCGCGGGGTCGGCCGTGGCTCCGTCCGTCGTGCCGATCGGCTGCCGGATCAGGTTCCGGATGCGGACGGTGAACGACAACGTGTCGGCCGCGATGGCCGCCGCGGTCGAGAAGAGGGTGACGTAGACGTGCTGCCCTCCGTACAGGATCTCATTCGCCCGAACGCCGGGCTGGCCGCCCGGGGTGGGGGCGCAGGTGAGGGTCCGGGCGGGGACGCTCGCGGTGCAGGCGACGGCCGCGAGCGGGGCGTTCGCACCCGGGCTCCCCGGGCGGGCCGGGAGGATCGCACCGCTCCGGTCCGTGCATGCGGCGACGAGGGCGCTCGCGGCGAGAAGCAGGGTCTTCGCGGAACGTGGGAACGGGCGCATTTTTCCCTCCTCCGGCGGTATCCGAAAACAGAAAGACCGGCCAGGGTCGCCCGAGTGGGCCGCCCCCGCCGCTGACTGTTCACCACGCTTTCCAGAAGCGAAGCTAGGCCACCCTCCTCGACCGCACAAGCAAAATTTTGTCGCAATGAATCGGGCGAGGAGGCCGACCGCGCCATGCATCCAGCCCTCCCGCCTCCGCTACTCCAGCCCGTCCAGGTGCTGCAGCGCGCTGTGCCATACGTCGCCGCGCGTCTCGCCGGGCGTCACCCGCACCAGGCGCACGGGCGGCCTGCCGGCGAAGGTGAGATACCACCAGCGGTCGTCGATGGCCGCGCCGGCCGCCGCGTCCCGCACACCGCGCGTGCACATCACCAATCGGTCGTCGTCCCGAAACTCAAAGTCCGAGAACATCATGTGATTCATTTCATGCCTCCCGCGCTCATTGTGACCTGTTCATTCT
>DASQLJ010000478.1:0-3201 GCA_035630095.1 Longimicrobium sp. | reverse complement strand
TGCGGGTTGTGGGCAAAGATGGTGAGCAGGCGGCTGGGGCGGCCGCGCTGGTTGAAGTGCGTGTCCACCACCGTCTCGCGCCAGTAGCTCATCCCCGGCGCCAGGTCCACGTCCTCGCGGCGCACCGTGCCCTCGCTCCGCCCGCCGATGATCATCACGCTGCTCATCGCCGCGGCGCCGGCGCTGGTGCCGGCCACCACCAGCCCGTCGCCGTAGAGCCGCTCGCGGATCGTCTCGCACATCTCCGTCCCCGCGACCAGCGCGGTGAGGCGGAGCTGGTCGCCGCCGGTGAAGAAGATCCCCGTGGCGCGCTTCACCGCCTCCACCATCTCGTCGGTGTTGGCCTCGTTGCGGTCGGTGATCGGCGCGGGGATCACCTCCTCCACCCCCAGCTTGCGGAACAGGTCGCCGTAGGTGTCCACCTTCTCCTCCGGCGACTCCGACGGCGACGAGCAGACGATGATCCGCGCCTTCGACCCGCCCGCCATCTCCACGAAGTGCGGAAGGATCGTCATGTTCTCGTCGTCGGGGTCTTCCGCCCCGCCGATCACCAGCAGCCGCGCGCGCCGCGCGCCGTTTTCGCTCACCGTCACCGTCTCTCCCCGTCTGGTTTACCCGCCTGAATCGGACCCACCGGCTTACTCCCCGCGCGCCGCCGCCTCGCGGACGGCCGCGTCGTGCGCACCGGCCTGGGCCCGTGGCGCCGGTCCGGCGGCTTGCGGCGGGGCGTGGCGCTCCACCAGCCGCCAGACGCCGCCCGCCGTGCGCTGGAGGGCGAGCCGGTGCGAACCCGTGTCGTGCTGCATCGTGTCTCCGAGGTGCGAGTGCTTCATCGGCATCCCCTGGGTTGCGACACCCGAGCCGCGCCCGTAGCAGGCCGTGCGATCCGGTGTGCCGACGGGTTGCATTTCCGCTCCCTACGGTCTGGCGGAGCAGGGCAAATGAATTCGCTGCAACAACTACACGAAGTCCGCCTTCGCGGGACTACCGCCGCTCGTGCTGCCTCGATGATGGAGCGCGCGACGAAACGTGGTCCACGCTGAAGCAGCCGGCGCGAAGCGCCCCCAGTCCCTCTCCCAGGTTGTTCTGGGAGAGGGACCGCCGCGAAGCGGCAGGGTGAGGGCCCGCGGCGCCGCGGAAACGCTCCACCACCTTGCTCTCGCCTAAACCATCGCTTCACAGATTGCATGGGAGGGACATCGCGAGGCGCGCAAAGGGTCCGCCGCGGCTTTGCAACTCCCGCGGCACATCTCCTGCCGATGCGTGCCCGATTCGTGACGGCTTCTCGCACGGGGAGAACGGTGATGGCAACGACGGAACGCAGCGGGCACACGACGACGAACCACGACTTCATCCGCCAGTGGGTGGAGGAGCGCGGCGGCTGGCCCGCCCGGGTGATCGGCACCGGCGACGACGGGGACGCGGGGCTGATCCGGGTAGACTTCCCCGGCTTCTCCGGAGAGGGCAGGCTCGAGCGCATCGAGTGGGAAGAGTGGTTCGAGAAGTTCGAGGAGAGCGACCTCGCATTCCTCCACCGCGACATGAGCCACGGCGGCGACGACCTCGACCGCTTCAACAAGCTCGTGCGCCGCGGCGACGAAGGCAGTGGCGGAAGCGGCGGCCGTTCCGGCGGCACCTCGTCGCGGAAGAGCGGCGGCAACAGCGCCCGCGCATCGTCTTCGAGCTCGAAATCGTCCGGTTCGAAGTCGTCCGGGTCGAAGGGCGGGGGCGGCAGCAGCCGCGCATCGTCGTCCGGCTCGAAATCGTCGGGTTCGAAGTCGTCCGGCTCGAAGAGCGGCGGCAGCAGTAGCCGCGCGTCGTCGTCCGGCTCGAAGTCGACAGCGCCGAAGTCATCCGGCTCGAAGTCGTCGGGGTCGAAGTCGTCCGGCGCGAAGAGCAGCGGCGCGAAGAGCGGCGGCGCCGCGCGTGAGCAGGCCGAGGCGCCGAACGAGCTGCGCGAGCTGCTCCTCCACGAGCTGGGCGACCTGCTGTTCGCCGAGCGGCAGTTCGTGGTGGGCACGCGCACGCTGGCGCGCGAGGCGCAGAACCCCGAGGTGAAGGCGCGGCTCGAGGAGCACGTGACCGAGACGCAGGGGCAGGTCGAGCGCCTGCAGGCGGCCTTCCGCTCCATCGGCGAGCGGCCCAAGGCCGAGACGTGCGAGGCGGCGCTGGGGCTCAAGGAGGAGCACGATTCCTTCAAGAGCGAGGAGAAGCCGTCCAAGCAGCTCCTCTCGGCCTTCGACCTGGGCTCGGGGCTGCGCGTGGAGCACTACGAGATCGCCGGGTACCGCAGCGCGATCGCCGTGGCCACCGCGCTGGGCGAACGGGAGTGCGCCGGCCTTCTCAAGGAGAGCCTGAAGGAAGAGATCGCCATGGCCGCCTTCCTGGAGAAGAACTCCCTGGCCGTGCTCAGGGAGATGGCCGGCGGGGGCAGCGGCCGCGCGCGTGCGTGAGCCCGGCCCGGCCGACGCCCGGTGCGGCGCCGGCTGAGTGTGGACGGAAGGGGGGTGGCGCTCGCGCCGCTCCCCTTTTCGTTGCGGCTCGCAATCGAGCTATGCAACCCAACCGATGTCATCCTGAGGCCGGCCACGCTTCGGCCGCGGGCGCGCTGAAGCTCGCCGGCCGAAGGATCTATGGCACGTCGACGCGACACCCTGGTGGTAGCGCTCCGTCGATTTTTAGATCCTTCGGCCTGCCAGCTTCACCCACGCCGAAGGTTCAGCTTGACCGGCCTCAGGATGACATCGAAGAGGTTGGCGTTGAATACCCAGCCGATCTCCCCTGCTTCGTAGTACGACTTGCCGGAAGATGATGATGCGGCGAAACTTATGTCCCCGGCGCATCGTACGGCACGTCACCCGGAGAGCGGGAGTGCGCCGGATGTCGGAGAAGAAGCTGAAGGAGGGATGGCTATCCTCCTTCGCGGAGAAGAACGCCTGCATCGTGCTCCGCCGGATGGGCGACGAGCACACGGGCATGGAACGCTGCCCCGGCAGCGGAACTGGAGGCACGATGATCGGCGGACTTCTGAAAGTGATCGGCGGGCTGGTGGTGGGCGTGGTGCTGCTGGGCGTCGTGGTCGGCGTGCTGGGGATGGTGATGGGCCTGGGCGTGGCGCTGCTGGCCCTCGCGCTGAAGGCGCTCCCGTTCCTGCTGGTGGGCTGGCTGGTGCTGAGGCTGGTGCGCGGCGACAAGTCCCGG
>DASQLJ010000477.1:0-4829 GCA_035630095.1 Longimicrobium sp. | reverse complement strand
GCACCTTCGGCACGCCGCCCACCAGGGCCAGCATGATCACGCCGAAGGTGCTCTGCATCTGCGTGTGCTTGTACAGCTGGTTGAGCACGATGTGGGGGATGGCGTCGCGCTTGAGCTCGATGACCACCCGGATCCGCTTGTCGCTCTCGTCGCGCAGGTCGCTGATCCCCTCCAGCTTCTTGTCGCGCACCAGCTCGGCGATGTGCTCGATCAGGCGCGACTTGTTGACCATGAAGGGAATCTCGGTGACGATGATGCGCTCGCCGCCCTTCTCCTTCTCCACGATCTCGGCGCGGGCGCGCACCACCACGCGGCCGCGCCCCGTCTCGTACGCCTCGCGGATGCCGTCGCGGCCGTAGATCACCCCCCCGGTGGGGAAGTCGGGGCCGCGCACGAACCCCATCAGCGTCTCGGCGTCCACGTCGGGGTTGTCCACCAGGTGCACGCACGCCGCCACCACCTCGCGCAGGTTGTGCGGCGGGATGTTGGTGGCCATCCCCACGGCGATCCCGCTGCTGCCGTTGACCAGCAGGTTGGGGAAGCGCGCGGGAAGGACCCGCGGCTCCTGCAGGCGGTCGTCGTAGTTGGGCGAGTAGTCGACGGTCTCCTTGTCGATGTCGGCCAGCATCTCGGTGGCCAGCGGCGCCAGGCGGCTCTCGGTGTAGCGGTATGCCGCCGCGCTGTCGCCGTCGATGCTGCCGAAGTTCCCCTGCCCGTCGATCAGCGGGTAGCGCAGCGAGAAGTCCTGCACCATGCGCACGAGCGAGTCGTACACGCTGGCGTCGCCGTGCGGGTGGTACTTGCCCAGCACGTCGCCGACCACGGTCGCGCTCTTCTTGTAGGCGCGGTTGGGGGCCAGCCCCGCCTCGTGCATCGCGTACAGGATGCGCCGGTGCACCGGCTTCAGCCCGTCGCGCACGTCGGGGAGGGCGCGCTGCACGATCACGCTCATCGAATAGTCGATGAACGACTCGCGCATCTCGTCCTCGATCAGGCGCGGCAGCACCCGCGCCGAGGGCATCGAGCTGCCCGGCACGTCGTCGCCGCCGCCGTTCTCGGGCGCAATGGGGGGAGTGGTCTCGTCGGCCATTCAGCTACTGGGGATCGTCTGGGATCTGTGGCGCCCGACGCGGATCGCGCGGGCTGAGGATGATACCCCGGACAGGCGGCGTCGTGCCCGTGCGCGCACGCGCGAGACGACCCGGGAAGCTAAGCGCCGGAGCGGGTTTCCGCCAGTTGCGGCGGGGGTGCCGCGAGGCCCGTTCGGAACGGCGGCGGGGCGTCGCCGTGGGCATCGCGCCGGGCGGCCGAAGCCACCCGTTGCGACGGCGGGACGCGTCGCGAACCGCGCCAGGCGCGGGGCCGCCGGCGGCGCGGAGAGGCCCGCATCACGGAATGCTCACCGATCGCCGGCCGGCGCTGTATCTTGCTCGCACGGGCATCTCCCTCCCTCGATCCGCGAACGCTCTCCATCGCGCCGTTTCCTCCGCTCCGCCTGGTCGTCATCCACACCCACAAAGGACCCGAACCATGTGCCAGGACACGCGTGACGCGCGCCCGTCCGCAGTTCCCACCCTCAGCCGGCGCGGCATGCTGCGGCTGTCGGCGCTCTCGGGCGCCGCGGCGCTCGGCGCCGGCTTCGCGCGGCCCGCGGCGGCGCAGGAGGATCAGGAGCCGATCACCACGCCCGACCAGGCGCTAGCGGCGCTGGCGTGCGGGAACCAGCGCTTCGTCCGCGGCCAGGCGACCACGCACCGGCGCATGCCCTGCCCGCGCGACCTGCCGCCCACCCAGACGCCGTTCGCCGCGGTGCTGGGGTGCGCCGACTCGCGCGTGCCGGTGGAGCTGCTCTTCGACGAGGGGTTCGGCAGGCTGTTCGTGTGCCGCGCGGCGGGGAACATCACCTCGGCCGAGCTGATCGGGAGCCTGGAGTACGGCGTGGCGGCGCTGGGGGCCAAGGTGGTGATGGTGCTGGGCCACTACGACTGCGGCGCGCTGATCTCGGCGATGGCCGGCAGCGCCGCGCCGGGGCAGATCACCGCCCTGTACGCGCGCCTCTACCCCGCCGTCGCCCGCGCCGGGGGCAACCTGAACCGCGCCATCGACGAGAACGTGAAGGAGCAGGTGGCGCTGCTGCGCGGGGCCAGCACGGTGCTCAAGGAGGCGGAGAGGGCGGGCACCATCAAGGTGGTGGGCGCCGCGTACGACGTGTGCACCGGCGTGGTGCGCATGCTGGAGGGGCCCACTCCCGTGTGCCCGGCGTAGCCCGCGGCCGGTCCACGCGGCCGGTGGACGGGATGGATGCACCAGAGCCCCGCGTTCACCGGACGCGGGGCTCTCGTGCAAGGTCTCATACGGATCACACGAATTCCGTTCCGCGAGCGGCGGTTTGCGTGAGGGATTCGCGCCCGGAGGGCCGAGACGCCGGCGCGCCCATGTCCGGCGCCGCGGGAACGAGCAAGTCCATGGCGCGACGGCGTCTCGGCGCCGTTGGCAACGGCGGTATCGTTGCCTACGGCGCGCGAAGCCCGGCCCGGAGCGCAGCGGAGGGACACGCCCAAATCCCGCTCTTCCGTTCCAGGCTCCGGCACCAACTTTTCGCGCTCCCTATCACAACGACCAGACCCTCACGCCATCGGGTGGCGGTGCTGCGCGCTGTAGCGGCCGGTGAGGTGGTGCTCGAGCTGGCGCTCGATGTCGCCCAGCAGCGAGCTGGCGCCGAAGCGGAAGAGGTGCGGCTGGAGCCACTCCGTCCCCAGCTCCTCCTTCATCATCAGCATCCACGCCAGCGAGTCCTTGGCGGTGCGGATGCCGCCGGCGGGCTTGAGCCCCACGTCGTGGCCGGTGCGCTCGCGGTAGTCGCGGATGCAGCGCGCCATGGTGAGCCCCACCGGCAGCTCGGCGTTGCGGCTCTCCTTGCCGGTGCTGGTCTTGATGAAGTCGGCCCCCGCCATCATGCACACCAGCGACGCGCGCGCCACGTTGCGCAGCGTGGCCAGCTCGCCCGTGGCCAGGATCGTCTTGAGGTGCGCCGGGCCGCACGCCTCGCGGAAGGCGCGCACCTCGTCGTACAGCGCGTCCCACTGCGCGGTGAGCACGTGCTCGCGGGTGATCACGATGTCGATCTCCTCCGCGCCCGCGTCCACCGAGGCGTGGATCTCCTCCACCCGCTGGCGGAAGGGCGACAGCCCCGCGGGGAAGCCGGTGGACACCGCGGCCACGGGGATCCCCGAGCCCCGCAGCGCCTCCACCGCCACCTCCACGAAGCGGTGGTACACGCACACCGCCGCGCAGCGGATCGGCAGCTCCGTCGCCCCGAGCCCCTGCAGGATGTCGTCGCGCACGGGCTGGCGGGCCTTGGCGCACAGGCGGCGCACGGTGCCGGCGGTGTCGTCGCCCGAGAGCGTGGTCAGGTCCATCAGGGTGATGGCGCGCAGCAGCCAGGCGGCCTGCCACTCCTTCTTCACCGTGCGGCGCGTGGCCACGGTGTCGGCGCGGCGCTCCACGGCGCTGCGGTTCACGCGCACGTCGGCCACCCAGTCCAGGTCCAGCCGGGTGCCCGGGTTGCGGTCTTCGTGCGCGGGCTCGATGTCGCGGGTGCCGCCGGCGGGCACGGCCACGAGCTTGTTGGGGACGGTGCTTGCCATCGTGAACGACCTCGGGATCTGCCGCCGCGCGGCTGGCGCGCCGCCGGCCTCGTCCGCGGCGCGAACCGCCGCGGGCCGAACAAGATATGCCTCGCCGCCCGGTGCCGCCATTCTCGTGCCTCGGCGCGCGGTGGGGACGACGGGATGACGGAACGAAGGGGATAGGGGACAGGGAACAGGGGACAGCAGGATACTTCGCCAAGCCTCCGCGGCTCACGAAGATGCCATCGACGCAGCCTCGCGCAGTTCGCGAGGCTTCCCATTGTTTTAGCCGCGGCTTCAGCCGCCTTCCTGTCGATATCGGCCGACCCTCACCGCACCACGCCGGCGCTCACCAGCACGCCCCAGCCGGGGCTGAAGTCCGTGTACCCCCGCACCACCTCCGCGCGCACGAACTCGCGGCGGCCCACGCGCAGCCCGGCGCGCACCTCGCCCAGCGACTCGTTGCCGCGGATTTCGCTGTGCCCCGCGCCCACCTGCTGGCCCACGATCGACAGCGAGGGGACGACGATGCCGGCGTCGTACTCGGCCTTCACCGCGTAGACCAGCAGGTCGTCCTGCTCGAAGTCCGGGTCGCGCGTGCCGAAGATCCCCACGCCCGCCTCCGCCTGCAGCGCGAACGGCCCACGCCGCATCCGTCCGCCGAGCGTGGCGAAGAAGTCGGTCGCGTCGCGGTCCAGCCCCTCGCGGTTGTCCGTCGTCGGCAGGCGCGTGCCGAAGCGCAGCAGGGCGGCCACGGGGGCGCCCTCGTTCGTCAGCCGCACGGCGGTGGCGATGCGGTAGTCTCCCGAGTCGGCACGCTTCCCATCGTCATCCACGGTGACGAACGGCTCGGCGGCGGCGAAGCGGCCGCGCTCGCCGAAGATGCGCCGTACGGTGCCGCCGGCCTCGATCACCACCCGCCCCGTCCGCCAGAACGCCCGGACGTTCCCCGCCTCCCACAGCGTCCCCTCCGTTCCCGCGAGCGAGGCGCGCTGGTCGCCCAGCCGCCCGCCGCCGGCCTCCACCACCACCGTCCCCTCCCCCTCCAGCACCCGCCAGTCGAACGCGTCCAGCGGGCGAAGCTGCGCGCGGGCGGCGGGGGCGAGCAGGACCGTGGCGGCGGCGAGCAGGACGGCGGTACGGAAGGCGGCGGCGGTGCGGAGGGTGATCGGGAGATACTGCGGCATGGGGCGGAGGTCG
>DASQLJ010000476.1:0-9264 GCA_035630095.1 Longimicrobium sp. | reverse complement strand
TGGGGCTGGCGGCGGAGGAGCTGGACGGGGTGACGAAGGAGCTGACCGTGGCGCTGATGTTCGAGGCGGCGATGGCGGCCGGGGCGTCGGCCAAGGCCGCCGCGAACTGGACGATCCACGAGCTGCCGCGCGAGATCGGCTCGCGGACCATGGACAACCTTCCGTTCGGCGGGCGCGAGCTGGGGGAGCTGGCGGTGATGGTGGAAGACGGCACCCTCTCCACCGCCGCCGCGCGCCAGGTCCTCGCGGCGATGGTGGACGACGGCGGCGAGCCGCGCGCCATCGTCGAGCGCCTGGGCCTACGCCAGGTGAGCGACGAGGCCACCCTCGCCCCCGCGGTGGACGAGGTGATCGCCGCCAACGCCGCCAAGGCCGACGAGTACCGCGGCGGCAAGACCGGCCTGCTCGGCTTCTTCGTGGGCCAGGTGATGCGGAAGACGGGCGGAAACGCCAACCCCGAGCTGGTGAACCGCCTCGTCCGCGAGCGGCTGGGCGGCTGAGTCCTGGCTAACAGGGGGATGTACGAAGCGCGCAGCCCGGGCCGGACTGCGCGCTTCTGTTTGATGACTCGAATCTCTCAGCCATACCCCCCATCGCGCATCACGGACCTGGGCCTGACATCCAAAGAGCCGGCTGTCCGTGGTAATCACATTTTTCCTTCAGTATTGGCACATAAGGACTATATTGCCGCGAGGGCTTTTTATTTGCGCCGGTTACTTTGGAGGCAGGAATGTTCAAGACACCCCGATCCCCTCGAGCGTTCGTTCTTCTCGCAATCTTCGCGATCCTGCTCATCGCGTGCGACTCCCCTTCGGGGCCGGGCGACGAACCGCTCACCGACGAGGAAATCCTCAATGTCACCCCTCCTGATCTGGACATGTTGGTGCAGGCGTACGAAACGGTGCGTTCGGATCACCCGCGCGTTTCGGAGGACAGCAACGAGTTCTCCAGGCTTCTGCTGAAAGAGGTCGAAAAACGGACGACGTCGGGCACGGGGAATCGAGTGGCAGCCACCGGACGCGCAGTGCTCCCTCGGTTGACCAGTGCCGAATGGAAGGTCATCATGAGCCGGAAGAACTGGCAGAAGGCCGGCCCGATGAAAACGATCAAGGAGGAAGCAGAGGGCCGTGCGGCTGCGGAATTCCCCGCGAACACCCTGCTGGACGGAACGGGTGACGCCTTCCGGCATGCGTACTGGAATGTCCTGATGGCGAAAACCTTTTCTGTCGAATGGGCACGCGAGTGGGCCACGGCGCACGAGTCGGAGACGCCGGAGGGGAACCAGAAAAACATGGAATTGAACAACAACGAGGTGGGTCGGAACCTCGTCAGCAACAACCCGACCCTCGATGCTGCCGCACTCGCGGAAAAGATCAAAGCGTACCCGGTGGCTTGCGTGAGCTCCAGCGCCACGATCAACACCGCGCAGCTCATCTACATTCGCGACTGCCCGACCATTCGTGTGTTCGACGATGGGCCCGAGTACGATGACATCTTCGAGGTAACGCTCGGTGCCACGGTTCTTGGCGTAACGCCGGCGGGCGGGGGGACCACCTTTCAGACGAACGGGCTTGTTTCGGGGACCTACCCTCTGCGCGTTCGCTGCACGCTCGACGGGACGCAAGGCGGATGTGGCTTCGAGGTGAGGCTCGCCAGGGGCCTGACATTTCCCGGCGGCTCGACCGGAACCGCGCAACTCTCCATGAACCAGGGTGGAACGGTGACGCTGTCCGTAGTCGCCCCGACGCTCGGGGGCACGCTCCAGACGGAGTTCCGCTCGATGTTGAACGCACCACGCCGGCGCTCGAGCGGATTGCGTCTGTAGTCGACCGGTCGGCGCCTGGGGTTGCGGCGGGATGCCGATACGAAGGCGCGCCGTCCCGGGTGGACGGCGCGCCTTCGCCTTCCTTGCTCTACCTGCGGGCGGATCGATGGCGGAATGGGATGCGGAGATCGTCGTCGGGGCGGACCTGGCGCGCGCGCTGATCCGGGAGCAGTTCCCGGCGCTCGGACGCACGGTGGAGCCGTTCGGCAGCGGGTGGGACAACACGGCGTACCTGGTGGACGGCGAGCTCGTCTTCCGCTTCCCGCGGCGCGCGATCGCGGTGCCGCTGATGGCGTGCGAGACGCGCGTGCTGCCCCTGCTCGCGCCGCGCCTGCCGATCCCCATCCCCAACCCGCAGTGGGCCGGCGAGCCGACCGACGCGTTCCCCTGGCCCTTCGCCGGGTACCGCCGCCTGCACGGCCAGACGGCGGACGGGGTGGATCTCACCGATGCCGAGCGCGCCGCGATGGCCGCCCCGCTCGGGGCGTTCCTGCGGACGCTGCACGACGTTCCGCTGGACGGGCTGGAGCTGCCAGCGGATGCATTCCGGAGAACTGACCTGGGTCAGCGAATTCCGGTGATCGTGCAACGGCTTGATCTGCTTGAAGATGCGGGGTTGATAGCGGACCGGCGACCGTGGCTGCGGATGTTCGAGTCCGGCGACCTCCCCGCCCCGGCGGAGCGCAGCGTGCCCGTCCACGCCGACCTCTACGAGCGCCACCTGCTGGTCGACGACGCGCACCGGGCGTGCGGCGTGATCGACTGGGGCGACGTGCACGCGGGCGATCCGGGGCTCGACCTCACCCTTCTCTACCGCTTCTTCCCCGCGGCCGCGCGAGACGGGTTCCTGCGCGCCTACGGCGACGTCGACGCGCGAACGGCGCGGATGGCCCGGCTGCGCGCCGCGTTCCACGCCGTCTCCCTCACCGTCTTCGCCCACGAGACCGGGGACGCACCGCTGGTGCGTGCGGGCGTGACGGCGCTCGGTTACGTGCTGGAGGATTGACGCGCCGCGTCCGCCGGTGCCAGCACCTCGCTGATCGGCCGCGCGAAGGTGTGCAGATCGCGGTCGGCGCGGGTGGTGAGCAGGCGCAGGTCGCGCGGGCGCTGCAGCCCGGCGCCGCGGCTGCGCGTGGGGACGATGGCGTCCGGGTCGACCCCGTGCCGCCGGGCGACCAGCACACCGAGCGTGTAGCGGCTCACCGCCTCGGGGCCGGCCAGGTGCCAGATCCCGGCCCTGCCCTCCCCCGGCATCGCCGCGATCTCCCAGATCTGCGCCGCCAGGTCGTCGTCGCCGATCGGGCAGCGCAGCTCGTCCACGAACAGGCTCGGCGGCTCGCCGGCGCGGATTGCGTCGATCACCCGCGCGCTGATGGTGTCGGGCGGGTCGGGGCGGGTGATGATGGAGGTGCGCACGATGGCCGCGGCCGGGAGCCGTTCGCGCACGAAGCGCTCGGCGACGGCCTTCCAGCGCCCGTAGTCGTGCACCGGCGCCGGCTCGTCGGATTCGGCGTACGGGGCGTGCTCGCCGTCGAACACCACGTCGCTGCTCACGTGGATCAGCGCGGCGTCCACCGCCTGGCAGGCGAGGACGAGGCTCTCCGTCGCCCGCCACACGTCGCGTTCCGCCGTCTCCTGCCGGTACGCGGTGTGGATCACCAGCCCGGGCCGCAGCTCCGCCAGCAGCGCCGCCGTCGCCGCTCGGTCCGCGAGGTCGACGGCGTGGGCGCGCGCACCCTCCGGCACCACCGCGTTCCGCCGCGTGGCGTGCAGTTCCACCCCCTCGGGCGCGGCGCGGATCAGCGCCGAGCCGAGTAGCCCCGCCCCGCCGGTGATCAGGATTCGCACGGTCGATTCCGCATCAGGTGAATTCTCTTAGTCGTTGTAATGCAGATAGATGGATCTATATACATATGGCAGATTCTACACGCGGGGAAGCGGGGCGAACGCGTTTCCGCCGCCGAAACAGGCGAGCAGGATTCGTCGCGCTCGATCGTAGATTCCGGGCGCTTCGCTCTCGCGCGGACCGGCCACGTTCAGCGTCTCGATCCCGTCGGCCTGCAGCCAGCGGCGAAAGAGGCCGACGTCCTCCACCGCATCCGCCGGCCACGAGACCACGGGCCGGCCGAGCCGCCGAGCGATGTCACCAGTGAGATCTGTGCCGGGGCTCGGTTCGTCGGCCGTCAGCAGCAGCGTCGCGTCGGAATCGCGCACGTTCCACTCCGTGCGCTCGGTGGGATCGGCGGATGGCGTCTCGCGGAGCGGGTAGCGCGGGTCGATCGGCCCATCTTCCGCCCACCGCCCCGCCGGGCACCATCCCCCCGCACGCGATCCCCAGATCCAGCGCCACGTCCAGCGCCGCCCGGTCCACCCCCGTCTGCCCGCCGCTGACGATCTTCATCAGTCGAAGTAAAGGTAAAACCCCGGAATGACGAGCTGGTCAGGTCCGAACGCCACTTTGTTCATCCGACCGGCCCGGTTCGGAACCACGGACCAATCGAGTTCCCCTCCCGCGGCGTCGCGAAGCCCCAGGTAAACGTCCACTGCATCCGCCGTTGTATCCGCGTTCAGGTAAGATCGCCGTCCGGCGTGCTCGATCCACACCCAGGGCTTTCCTCCAAACGTCTCCGCATCACCAACCGTGGCGTGCTGTTCGGCGCGAGCGGCAAACTCGGCCAGGTCGGCGTGAAAGTCGCCGAGCGTGATCGACTTTGAACGTGTCGATCGGGGGAGCATCGCAGTGCAGGTCGGGAAGTGCGAAAAGCGCCCGCCAAAGCTGGCGGGCGCTGGAGCTAATCGCAATCGGTGTAAAATTCCTCGTCGCCTGCGCCGCGATCATCTCCTCCCTCGCCCGTCATTACAGCCGGTACGCGGTGGTGACCAGGCGCTTCTCGGCCTCGCCCTCGATGAGGGCCTCAACCTCGATGTAGGGCTCGAGGCCGCTGCCGGAGAGCTTTTCGCGGAACAGCTCGTCGAGCTGGAAGACGCCGGCGCTGTTGGACATCACGATGCGCAGGCGCACCGGCTTCTCCTCGCCGTTCTCGATGTGCACCGAGTCGATGGCGGCGGCGCTGATGGAGTGGATGCTCATGGTGCGCTCGATGCCCAGCGAGATGCGCGAGCGGCCCTTGGCCATGTCCAGCGCGTCGGACACGCGCACGATGCCGGCCTCGAGGGTGAGCGGCTTGCCCCCCGAGCGGTGCGCGATGATGGCGTGCAGGATCTCGCTGCGCAGGATGGTGGCGGTGGGCACGTCGTAGATCCCTTCCAGCAGCTCGCGGATCTTGGGCTGCGCCACGAACAGCGACATCTCCTCGTGGTTGCTGCGGTGGATCGACATCCCCAGGTCGTGCATCAGGGCGGCGAGCATCACCACCACCTCGGCATCGTCCGTCGTCATCCCGTAGTTGGTGACCACCGACGGCTCCACGTTGTGCTCCACCAGCATGCGCAGGAGCTTGACCGCGATGTTCATCACGATCTTCACGTGCACCGGGCCGTGGTCGGTCATCCCCAGCCGCTCCACGGCGTTCACGTTGGCCGCCAGCCACATCGCGTAGAGCTCGTCGTCGCGGTTGATGCGCTCCACGATCGCGGCGACCTTGGGGTTGTTGCGGCTGGGCACGTTGAGCGTAAGCCGATGCCCGAAGCGCTCTTCCACCGTCCGTCCGAACGCCGCCCTGAGCTCGGCGACGCTTACGATATCCGCCATTCGGTCTTCCTTCCTCTCGTCCTGATTCAGATTCAACGCGTGTGTCGTGTGATGACGCGCGGTCGACGATCCACGTCATCCGCGGCGTGCGCCCCCACGCCAACTTCAGGGGCAAGGTGCAGGCCCCACCGTCACCACCCCGGATCCAGGGCCGGTGGGACGGCCCCTGTAATACCCCGCGGCGCGGTCAACGGCTCCGCATGCGCAGCGAGCGCCTCGTGAAAGGCGGCTGAAGCCGCAGCAACGACTACGGTACGAAAAGCCTCGCAAACTGCGCGAGGCTTGGTCGGTTCGGAAGAAAGAGTGGACCGTTCTGGCGAGCCTCGTAACGTACGAAGGGCTTGCCGATGGCGTCCGGCGCCGCAGAACGCCGATTGAACGCGTTCTACGGCGCCGCGATGGTGTCGAGCGTTACCCACAGGGATGGGGCCCAAGACTGCAATCGGGGCAATCCGTGCGGCTGTAGCAGGTGTAATGGGGCAGGGAGATCAGCGCGTGCGCCTCCACCGTGCCCTGCTTGCGGGGCTGCTGTTCGGTCCCGAACGTCACCACGGCCAGGTTGTCGAGGTTCAGCTTCAGCTTGGTCATGACACGGCCTTTCACGTAAGGGTGAGCGGCGCCGCGCGCGGCAACGCGGCCGCGCATGCATGCCTCGACGCCTGAGTAGAATAACTAATCCGGACCAAAAACAAGATCAAGCATCTTCCCGGCAGCGAAGCGTGTGACCGCGGAGAGTGCATCGCTCCGTACGCATTAATCCACAGGTTCCGTCTCACCCCTTCATCTGCATCTCAAGGAACCTCGCGGCCTCGCCTTCGGCCCAGAACTCGGGCTGGCCCGGCTGGCCGGCGATGAAGCCCACGTGGCCGCCGTGCGGGACGATGGCTCCGTGCAGCGCCGGGTTCGCGCGGATGGCGTCGTGGGGGATCGCCTCCTCGGGGACGAACGGGTCGTCGGCGGCGTGGACGAGGAGCGTGGGGACGCGGATCCGGTCGAGGAAGCCCGCCGAGCTGGAGCTGCCGTAGTAGTCGTCCACGTCGCGGAAGCCGTGGAGGCGCGCGGTGGCCGCGTCGTCCCACTCGCGGAAGGTGCGGGCGGAGAGGACGCGCGCCTCGTCGCAGGCGTCGCCGATCAGCGGCCGCTTCTGCTGATATTTCTTCCGCAGCGAGCGGATGAAGACGCTCGTGTACAGCCGGCCGGTGACGGACGACGCCAGCTTGTCGGCCCCGGCGCCCAGGTCGAAGGGGATGGAGATGGCCGCCGCGGCGCGGACGCGCGACTCGGCGCCGCGCTCGCCCAGGTACTTGAGCAGCACGTTGGCGCCGAGCGAGAAGCCGACGGCGCCCAGGGCCACGCCCGGGAAGCGCGCCGACAGCAGCTCCAGCACGAAGGCGATGTCGCCCGTGTCGCCCGCGTGGTAGAAGCGCGGGAGGCGGTTGGGCTCGCCGCCGCACGAGCGGAAGTTCATCGCCACCGCGCGGATGCCGCGGTCCCACAGCGCGCGGCAGGTCTCCTTCACGTACGCCGAGCCGGCGCTCCCCTCGAGCCCGTGCACCACCACGGCGTACGGCGCGCCGTCCGCCGGCGCGGGGCGGCCGGGGACGGCGGCCCAGTCCAGGTCCAGGAAGTCGCCGTCGGGCGTGTCAACGCGCTCGCGGCGGTAGATGACGCCGGTGCGAGGCCGCAGGTATCTCCCCGCGACCGTCTGCGCGTGCGCGCCGCGCAGCCACCACGCCGGGCGGAACGGGCGCGGGGCGAAGCGGGTCGCGATATCCTCGGCATGTGCGGAGTGGGCGGGTACGCTCACGTGCGTTCGGGTAGCGGGGTGTGATGCGCATCGGCTGCCCGAACTTAGCGGAATGCGAGGGCGATGCTCAACCGGCGGGCGTAGGCGCTCGAGAATCAGGTGTGGGCGGCAGGATTTCGAGACGGGCGGCTGAAGCCGCAGCTGGAACAATGGGAAGCCTCGCAAACAGCGCGAGGCTGTTTTCGGGCTGCCGAGCGTCAGGCCGAACCCAAGGTGTCTCCGGCTCCGCATCAGGCCGGTCGACCAGCGTGGGATTGGGCGCGCCGCTTGTTCCGCGCGGCGAGACGGCGCATTCTTCGGGCGACGATCCACGGCGCACGTCCCGCCCCGCGTCTCCCCCGTACCCGACGCAGATCCGCCCCGTGTGGCTCCTTCCGCTGTTTCCGGCCGTGTCGCGCGCGGCGCTCGGGCTGTTCTACCGGCTGGAGGTGTCGGGCGAGCGGGTGCCGCCGCGCGGGCCGGTGCTGCTGGTGGCAAACCACCCCAACTCGTTGCTGGATCCGGGGATGGTGTTCGCGGTGGCGCGCCGGCCGGTGCGCTTCATGGCCAAGGCGCCGCTGTTCAGCCACCCCGGCGTGGGGTGGCTGGTGAAGGGCGCCGGCGCCGTTCCCGTCTACCGCGAGCAGGACTACCCGGGCGAGACCGCGCGCAACGAGGACACCTTCCGCGCCGTGTGGGACGCGCTCGCGCAGGGTGATGCGGTCGGCATCTTTCCCGAGGGCACCAGCCACAGCAACCCGTCGCTGGTGCCGCTGAAGACCGGCGCCGCGCGGATCGCGCTGGGCGCGGCGCGGCGCACGGGCGGCGCGTTCCCCATCGTCCCCGTGGGGCTGAGCTTTCGCGAGAAGGAGACGTTCCGCTCCGAGGCGCTGGCGGTGACCGGCGACCCCGTGGCGTGGGACGACCTCGCCGCGGCCGGGCCTGAGGACCGCGACGCCGTGCGCGAGCTGACGCGGCGCATCGACGAGGCGCTGCACGAGGTTACCGTGAACCTGGCGCGCTGGGACGACGCGCCGCTGGTGGAGACCGCCGAGGCCGTGTACTCCGCCGAGCTCCCGGTGGACGACGCCGGCGACGCCCGCGTGGCGCGCCTGGGCGAGGCGGCCGAGGGGCTGGCGCGGCTGCGCGTGGAGAACCGCGACGAGTGGAACCGCGTGGTCCGCCAGGTGGCCGCGCACGCCCGGGTGCTCGCCATCCTGGGCCTCACGCCGGCCGAGCTGAAGGCGCGCAACCGCACGCCGGTCGCCCTCCGCTGGACGCTGCGGCACCTCCTCTTCTTCGGCATCGGCGCGCCGGCCGCGGCGGCGGGGATCGTCGCCTACTTCATCCCCTACCGGCTGACGGGGCTGATCGAAGGCCGCATCGTGCACGACGACGACGTGCGCGCCACCTTCAAGCTGCTGGGCGGCGGCCTGCTGCACCTGCTGTGGACGGTGGGGCTCGCCATCTTCGCCGGCCTGCGCTTCGGCGCGGCGGCGGCGCTCCTGGTGGCCGTGGGGCTGCCGCTGCTGGGCTACGTCGCCGTGCGCGTGGTGGACCGGTGGAAGCGCGTGACGGGCGAGGCGCGCCGCTTCCTCCTGCGCACCCGCCGCCCGGCGCTGCTGGACGAGCTGCGCCAGCGCCAGCACGAGCTCGCGCGGCGGCTTCACGAGCTGTGGGAGCAGGTGGGGGCAGCCGAATCGCCGTGAGCACGCGTCCGAGCGGTTCGGGCGCATCGACGGAGATTCGATCCGCGGGGCTGATGGAAAGATGAATTTCATCGTCCCCTCAGGTGATCCTGATTCCCACAACCGTGCTTCGGGGCTTATCTTCCCCCTTGAGCCCGCCGCAGGTAGCCCTACTTCGCCACACGCTCCGCCCCTTCCCCACCCGGAACCGCCGCCGATGCTCGAAGAAATCGTCGCCACGCCCACGCCGTTG
>DASQLJ010000475.1:0-2161 GCA_035630095.1 Longimicrobium sp. | reverse complement strand
CGGGTGATGGACGCGCAGGCGCTGGAGTTCGCGGACGGGTCGTTCGACGCGGTGGTGCTGCACCTGATCCTGGCGGTGGTGCCCGACCCCGTGGCCGCCATCCGCGAGGCGGAGCGCGTCCTGGCGCCCGGCGGCCGCGCGGTGGTGTTCGACAAGTGGGTGCCCGAGGGCAGCCGCCCGTCGCCGCTGCGGCGCGCCGCGAACCTGGTGGCCAACCTCGCCGCCACCGACATCACCCGCAGCCTGGGCGAGCTGGTGTCGGCGACGCGCATGCGGGTGGAGCACCGCGAGCCGGCCGGCGTCGGCGGCTTCTTCTCCATCGCCCTGCTGCGCAAGCCCTGACCGAGTCGCCGTGTCCGCCATCGACTGATACCAAATCGGGGGGTTGACTGTGCATTCCTCGCGAACAGAGGAATGTCATCCTGAGGCCGACCAAACCGCCATCGTGGAATGAACGGCCGATCGCAGGCCGAAGGATCTAAACTCGGTGCCCGAGCGACAGGCCGCCTGTCGCTCGGACCGATGGTTTAGATCCTTCGGGCGCCGCCACGTACCGGTGCACGTGAAAGGGCGGTCCAGCGGCGCCGCTCGGGATGACATCTCCTCGGGTTTGCACAATCAATCTCGAGATCTGGCATGACTGCCGCGCGGCCTCGGCCGGCGGGGGGATCGCCGTCCTCCCAAGCCGGACGTGAATCGCCACGGACCGGGCGCTGGACACGATCTTCATCTCCCCGGAGGCCGCCGCGAGACGGCCTCCGAATCTTTCCCGTCGCGGGCGCGGTATTGTCGCCGGAGGCGGTGGCATGCATCCTCCACCGCTGTTGCGCGGGGGAGCGGGCGCGCGCACGGCGCGCGCCCGCCGAGCGCCGGTCGCGGCGCCCCGAACCTGGACAGGAGACGGAGCAGCCAGTTGGATACACGGGTGGAACCGGGGCCGCCGGCCACGGAGCGCGGCGCCGCCGCCGCGGGCACGGCGCCCGAGGCGCAGGCCGACACGCCGCTCACGCTGCAGCCCCTGAAGGACGAGGAGCTGAAGCGGCAGCAGCTCGACCAGATGAAGTTCCGCGCCACGGGGCTGCTGGTGGGGGCCGCCGTGGTGTTCGTGATCGCCTACCTGCTGGAGGCGCGCTGGCCCTGGCTGGGCTACGTGCGCGCCACCGCCGAGGCGTCGATGGTGGGCGGGATCGCGGACTGGTTCGCCGTGACGGCGCTCTTCCGCTACCCCGCGGGGATCAAGATCCCGCACACCGCCATCATCCCCAACCGCAAGGACCGGATCGGCCGCAGCCTGGGCAACTTCGTCCAGAACAACTTCCTCTCGCCGGGGGTGATCAGCCAGCGCCTGCAGCGCGCCAGCATCGCGCACAAGCTGGCCGACTGGCTGGCGCAGCCCGAGCACGGCGAGATCGTGGGGCGCCACGCCGCCGCGTCGGTGAGCGGGCTGGTGCAGGTGCTCAAGGACGAGGAGGTGCAGGAGCTGATCGAGACCAGCGTGAGCCGCCGGGTGCGCGCCACGCAGGTGGCCCCGCTGATGGGGAAGGCGCTCTCGCTGATGACCCACGGCAACCGCCACCAGGAGCTGCTCGACTCGGCGCTGAAGCTGGTGGGGCGGCTGGTGGAGGAGAACCGCGAGGGGCTGCGCCAGCGGATCCGCGACGAGCTCCCCTGGTGGGTGCCCACGCCGATCGACGAGAAGATCTACCAGAAGGTGATCTCCGGCGTGGAGAAGACGCTGGAAGAGGTGGCGGTGAACCCCGAGCACCCGCTGCGGCAGCGCTACAACGAGGCGATGCTGGAGTTCATCGAGAAGCTGCGCACCTCGCCCGAGATGATCGAGCGCGGCGAGCACCTGAAGGAGGACCTGCTGCACCACCCGGCGGTGCGCGGCTACTCGGTGTCGCTCTGGGGCGACCTGAAGGCCAGCGTGCTGAAACACGCCGCCGACCCCGGCAGCGAGTTCCGCCGCCGCATCGCCCACACCGTCACGCGCTTCGCCGAGTCGATGCGGCACGACCCGGAGCTGATGGCCAAGGTGGACGGCTGGGTGGAGAGCGCCGTGCTGTACGTGGTGGAGCAGTACCGCGGCGAGGTCGCCGAGCTCATCTCCAGCACCGTCGCCGCCTGGGACCCGGAGGACACCACCCGCAAGATCGAGCTG
>DASQLJ010000474.1:0-22157 GCA_035630095.1 Longimicrobium sp. | reverse complement strand
CGCGGACGTCCGGCGGGAGGTGGCGCAGGTCCAGCCCGGTGCCGCAGCCGTCCACCAGCACGCGCTCGCCCGCGCGGGGCGCCAGCAGCGCGATCGAGCGTTTGCGCTGCGCGCCGAACCCGGCGAACAGGTCGTACGCCGGGGCGAGCAGGGTGTAGCGGACGCGGTTCCAGCCCAGCGTGTTAACGCCCACGCGGCTGCCCGGCTCAGGCGGCGGCGGGCTCGGCCGCCAGCTCGCGCTGCAGGGCGGTGCGCGCCTCGGCGATCATGGCGCGCACCTTCTCGCGCAGCGCGGGGACGTCGTCCAGCGTGAGCCCGGCCGTCTCCACCGGCGGCAGCACCCGCGCGATGGCCCGCGCCCGGCCGACCAGCCAGCTCCCCTTGGCGATCGCCTGCCGCGTGCCGGCCAGGGCGATGGGGAGGATGGGGAGCCCCGTCTCGATCGCGAGGCGGAACGCGCCGTCGTGGAACTTGAGCAGCTCGTCGCCGGAGGAGCGGGTGCCCTCGGGCATGATCATCACGCTCACCTTCTTGCGCAGCCGGTCGCGCGCCTCCTCCAGCGCGCGCAGGCGGCTGCTCGGGTCGCCGCGGCTCACCATCACGTCGCCCGCCATGCGCATCATCCACCCCATCACGGGGATGCGGAAGATGCTGTCCTTGGACATCCACTTCATCTCCCACGGCAGGTGCGAGAGGAGGAAGATGTCGGCGAAGCTCTCGTGGTTGGCCACGGCCACGTAGGGCCGGCGCGGGTCGTGGATCTCCACCCCGGTCGTGCGGAACTTCCAGAACGGGTTGAGCGAGGTGATGGTGACCGCGGCGCGGCGGAACCAGCGCCCCACCGTGTAGCGGCCGGGGTCGCGGCGGGCGGTGGCCAGGTACACCAGCCCCATCCACGGACACCAGAGCAGCGCCACCACGGCGGTGCTGGCCCACACCCAGGCCGATACCAGCCGGTTGACCATCGTCGTCTCTCCCCTGCCGCCGCCGTTGCGGTGAACCTCTCGTGCGTGCCCCGCATCCGCGGGCCCGCATGATACACCGCATCATGCGAGCCGATCACCCGCCGCGCAACACTGCCGGAGCAACACGACCGTGGCGGTTCGACACGCGTCGGCGCGTCGGGGGGACGCGCGGAAACGCCGGTTTGTCGCGTGCCGGAACCGGGCGGGGGCGCGGCGGTTCTCACCCCCCGTGCCGCGGCGGGGGATGCGCCCGACGGGTGGGCGCCCCGGCGCCGCGGCGGTACCACACGACGGGAGACGATTCCGCATGCAGCGACACCTGGTTCTCACCGCCGCGGCGCTCGCGCTGGCCGCCGCCGCACCCGCGCCCGCCGCCGCGCAGCTCCGCATGCCGCCGGTGCGGCTGATCGCGGGGCTGGGGCCGTCGCAGGGCGCCACGCTCGGCTTTCTCCGCACGGCGGAGGGGGGCGCGGTGCCGGCGCGACACCTGGGCACCAACGCGGTGATGCTGGGCCTGGAGACGCGCAGCCCCATTCGCGGGGTGGACCTGCGGCTGAGCCTGCAGGCCTCCAGCCCGCACCTGGCGCTCGCCGCCGGCAGCGGCACCAACGACGAGGTGGTGCGCCCCACCAGCATGTCCGCGCTCTCGCTCGACGCCGTGATCCGCCTGCCGCACGTTCTCGGCGCGCAACCTTACCTTCTCGCCGGCGCCGGCCTCAAGCGGTACGACTTCGACCAGGAGTACTTCCGCCTGTCGGGGCAGCCCGTGGTGCCGCGCGACCAGATCGCGCCGATGCTGAAGGCGGGCGCCGGCGTGGCGTGGAACGTGGGACGCGTTGACCTGTTCATGGAGGGGTCGGCCAGCACCAACCGCTTCGACCACCAGTATCACCCTGTCGGCCAGATGGTGCAGAACTATACCTACACCGCCGGCATCCGCATCCCGCTGCGCCGCTGACGCCGCGGTCCCGGCGCGCGTGACCGGCGGCAGAGCGGGACCTCTTCCCCAGTCGGGGGAGAGGGCCCGCTCCCGTTTCGCGCTCCTACCAGATCGTAGCGCGACCGTGCACTCCTCACCAACCGCGAAGATGTCATCCTGAGGCCGACCACGCCGTTATCGCGGAATGGCGGAATGAACGGACGGTCGCAGGCCGAAGGATCTAAACTCGGCCTTCGAGCGACAGGCCGCCTGGCGCTCGGACCGATGGTTTAGATCCTTCGGGCGCCGCCAGACTCTGGTGCAGACGTCAGTTCGGTGCGGCGGCGCCGCTCAGGATGACATCTCCTCCACTTTGCGCAGTCGATGCCGATGAATTGGTATCGGCGGTGATCGCATGGACTTCGCCCGTCCGCGGAGTGGCGGAAACGCGACGATGCGTGAGGGATGCGCGCCCGGAGGGCCGGGACGCCGGCGGCGCGTCGCGCCGAGATCCGCGAGGCGAGGATGCCGGCGCGCCGCCGGTGGCCCGGCTGCGTTGGGCACGGCGGTATCGTGCCCTACGCAGCGCGCAGCCCGTTTGCGCGTCTCGGCGCGCAACACGCCCAACCGTCGCAACGAAGCCGCCGGAGACGAGCGCGTGTTTGCTTGACCACCCGTGCGGCGGCCCCTATTCTGACCCTCCCTTTTGAAGAGCCGGCCGAACCGCGTTGGGGAGAGGACCCATGGCGAACGTTCCGCAGGACCTGCGCTACACGAAGCAGCACGAGTACCTCAAGCCGGCCGGCGAGAACGGCGTGTACTACGTGGGGATCACCGACTACGCGCAGGGCGAGCTGGGCGACGTGGTGTTCGTGGAGCTGCCCAGCGCCGGCCAGAGCTTCGACGCCGGGGCCAGCTTCGGCACCATCGAGGCGGTGAAGGCCGTGTCGGACCTCTACTGCCCGGTCGCGGGCGAGGTCGTGGACGCCAACGCCGCGCTCGACGCCAACCCCGCGCTGGTGAACAGCGATCCGTACGGCGAGGGCTGGATGATCAAGCTGCGCGTGGCCGACACCGCGTCGGTCGACGCCCTGCTCTCGGCCGCGGATTACGAGAAGCTGATCGGCTGAGACCGGCGGTGCCGGGTGCGCGTGAGCTCGACGCTTCGAGAACGCCCGGCTCGGCCCCTGCGACTCAGGACTCAGCACTTGGTATCCAGCACCCGGCACCTTTTTCCGTCTCGCAGCCCGGAGACAAACCCGATGGCGACGCTGACCTGGCACGGCCACTCCTGCTTCACCCTGCTCACCGACGAGGGGCAGCGGGTGATGATCGACCCGTGGCTCGACGACAACCCCGCGGCCGACATCAAGACGGGCGACGTGGAGGCGCTGGACTACATCCTGGTGTCGCACGGGCACAGCGACCACTTCGACGACTGCGTGAAGCTGGCGAAGAAGACGGGGGCCACCGTGGTCTCCACCTTCGAGCTGGTGTCGTTCACGATGTCGAAGGGGGTGAAAAACGGCCACGGGATGAACATCGGCGGCGCGCACATGTTCGATTTCGGGCGGGTGAAGCTGACGCCGGCGCTGCACACCGGCAGCATCTCGGGCGACGAAACCGGCGCCCACACCACCGACCCGGCGGGCTTCCTGATCTCGCTGAACGGCGGCCAGCGCCTGTACCACGCCGGCGACACCGCGCTGATCATGGACATGCAGCTCCTGCACGGCCTGGTGGACGTGGCGATCCTGCCGATCGGCGACAACTACACCATGGGCCCCGAAGACGCCGCCCGCGCCGTGGAGATGATCGCGCCCGACGTGGTGATCCCCATGCACTACAACACCTTCCCGCTGATCGAGCAGAATCCCGAGAGCTTCCGCACGATGGTGGGCGACCACGCGAAGGTGGTGGTCCTGGAGCCCGGCGGAGAGTTCGAGCTCTGACGCTTCGATCCGGTCCTGAAGCCACGAAAGCCCCGCCGATCCGGTGGGGCTTTCGCACGTCCGGGATCGTCGTGGTGGATGCGGATGATTGAGAATCATTCGCAAGTCGTTGCAAGACGCGTGTTTACGCGCGGAGTGGTCCGAATGTTGCCTTGATGATGGCCGAACCCTCAACGGCGGAGGTACGGATGCAGAATCCCATTGAGCGACCGGCGGCGCAGACGTCCCTCGTGGCGGCGTGCAGCGTGACGGACTGCCGGTTCAACGAGAACCACGAGTGCCACGCCGGCCAGATCGAGGTGGCCGTGGGCCCCGACGGCGCCCACTGCGCCACCTACTCGCCCGAGGCTTCCAACCGCCCGCGGCCGTAAACGGAACCGGGGCCCCGCGCAGGGGCCCCGCTTCCTTTCCGCTCGTCTCCACATCGTTCCGGCCGCCACTCGTTCGACGAGGCGACCAGCCGATCCAGACCCTTCCGCCACGGCACCGCATTCGGTAGATTGGTTGAGATTCATTCTCAACCAGAAAGCCGATGCAATCCAGCGCGCAGGTCGCGGCCAGCACCTTCCGCCAGATCTCCGAGACCGAGCGGGGCGAGCGCGCCCGCCGCGCAGCCGCGGGAGCGCTGGTGCTGGCGTGCGTGGAGCGCGCCCGCGACGGCGGGCTCGACGAGTTCAGCCTGCGCCGCGCCCGGCTGGAGGTGCGGGGGCTGGAGAAGAGCCCCGAGGCGACGATCCTGAACCGGCTGCTGCTGCTGGTCGAGGCCGGCATCCCGTCCGAGGCGCGGCTCGCGAAGTCGCTGGTGTCGTACGCCTGCGAGCTGGAGCGCACCCGGCGGCTCCCCGAGGCGAACGCCGCCGTGGCCCTGGCGCTCGCGCTGGACGGCACCGGCTCGGCCACGGCGCTGCACGCGGCGCGGCTGGCCCGCAAGCTGGGCGAGCGCGAGCGGGCGCTGGCGCTCTACTGCGCCGCCCGCGAGCTGGACGGCGGCAGCGGCGCCATCGCGCGCCTGGCGCAGGTGGGCGAGGCCGTCGTCTCGCCCGACCCCGTGCGCGCGCTGGGCCGCGCCATCCGCCGCGCCCTGCAGGCCGGCGACGCCGAGGCCGCCGCGGTGGGCCTGGAGGAGCGCGCCGCCGCCCGCCGCGCCGCCGGCGACCGCACCGGCGCCGCGCGCGACCTGGTGATCGCCGCCACGCGCTTCACCGACGCGATGGACCGTGCCCGCGTGGCGCACGAGCTGGCCGGCATCGCGCTGGCGCTGGGCGACACCGGCGCGGCCGCGCAGGCGCTGCAGGTGGCGCTCGCGTGGGGCGACGCGCCGCAGCAGGATCACGCCCGCACGCGCCTGCACACCCTGTCGCGCGACGTGGGCGACCACGTGGGGATGCGGCGCTGGCGCTCGTTCAAGCGCCCCCCGCTGGTCTCCATGTCGGCCTACCGCCCCGCGCCGATCGAGAAGAGCGCCGCGCCGAAGCTGCTGCGCTGGCGAGAGTCCCTCGCCGCCGCGCGCGCAAGCTGACGAGGCGCGGGAGCGATCCCGCGCCTCTTGCTTTCCCCTCCGCGCGGGCGTCATCCTCAGCCGGCCACAAGGCGGGACGGCAAGGGGGATTAACGTCGTCTGGAGATGGAAGTGGCTCGGTGGCGGGGCAATATGCGAGCAAACTCGCGGCTACAACGGCACACAGTCCGCCCTCGCGGACTTCAACGACGACTTCGGTTCTCTCCCACCTGCACGTCCACATGGAAAAGCTCTTCTGGATCATCGGCGCCACCCTCGGCGGATGGCTCGGCTGGTACGCAGGGGATCGCCTGGGGATGATGTGGGCGGTAATCCTCAGCGCCGTTGGCACGGGCGTCGGCATCTACATGGCCCATCGCATCATCCGCGATCACTTCTGAGTGCTTCGTTGGTCTAGCCAACCACTATTGCAGATAACGGCGGCGCATCTCACCTGATGCGCCGCCGTTAAGCCTCGCGCAGTTTTTGCGAGGCTTTTCGTAGTTGTTGCTGCGGCTTCAGCCGCCGGTCAGCGGGCTCCGCCACCCGACGCGATCCCGCCCGACGATTCCTTTTGCTCCGCCCGGCTCTGCGCCTACCGCTCCACCGTCACGCCGCGCCAGAACGCCACGTGGCCCGCGATGTTGCTGGCGGCGGGCTTGGGATCCGGGTAGTACCACGCCGCGTCGGGGTTCTCCTTCCCGTTCACCGAGAGCGTGAAGTAGCTCGCGGTGCCCTTCCACGGGCAGATGGTGTGCGTGCCGCTGTCGCGCAGCACGTCGCCGCGCACCGCTTCGCGGGGGAAGTACACGTTCCCCTCCACGATCTCGAACACGTCGCTCTCGGCGATCGTCGCCGTTCCAGGTCGCCTTCGCCATCTCACCCTCTCTCTACGGTTTCTCCACGATCACCGCCGCCGCGTCCACCAGCGAGTCCAGCGCCGCGTAGGGTCGCACCGCGCCGCCCGCGTCCAGCACGAAGGCGCGCTCCGGCATCGGCTTCTTCCCCGACGCAAGCTGCACGGCCGTCGCCAGCAGCGATCCGCCGGGCTGCGGGGCCCAGTCGAGCAGCTCGTAGCCGGCGGGGAGCACGCGCCGCAGGCCGCGGCCGTCCAGCCCGCTCACGTACAGGCTGCGCGGGTCCAGCTCGTCGATGCGCCGGTTCCCGTCGCCATCCTCCAGCGCCATCTCGTACACGATCCAGCGCAGCGCCTCTTCGTCCCCCGTCCGCGGGCCGGCGCCGGGGTCCCTGCCCACCCCCGCGGAGCCGGGGAACGTCACGCGGCGGATGTACGCGGGGCGGTCCAGCAGCAGCCGCGCGCCATCGCCTTCCAGGAACGCCACGTTCACCGTGGACCCGAGCGCCTCGGACGAGCGCGACGAGTAGCCCAACGGATACCCGTACCCGCTGCCGCGCCGGATCAGCACGATGCGCGTGCCTGTCCCCGCCACCGGCACCGGCGGCTCGTAGCGCAGCGGATCCGCGGCCGCCCGGCGCTCGGCCGTGGCGGTCCGCGCGCTGTCGGACTCGCTCGCGCCGCCGCCGCGCCCGCCCATCGCCTCCTTCGCCACGAACACGATCGCCGAGATCAGCAGCACCAGCAGCAGCAGGCCGATGATCAGCCACACCCAGCGCAGCACGCTCTGGAGGCGCGGCGGCTCACCGGCGTCGGGGCGGGGCGGGGAAGGGGTCATCGTCCTACAGCCCGGTCGGATGGTCGATGAACGTCCACTCCAGGCCGAAGAGGTGCTCCAGGTGCCGCGCCAGCGCGCGCACGCCCCACGTTTCCGTGGCGTAGTGCCCGCCCAGCAGCAGGTTGATCCCGCCCTCTTCGGCGTCGAAGAAGTTGTGGTGCCGCGCCTCGCCGGTCACGAACGCGTCCAGCCCCGCCGCCACCGCCGCCGCGATCTCGTCCGCGCCGCCGCCGGTGATCACGCCCGCGCGGCGGATGCGCTCGGGCCCGCCGGGCACCAGCAGCACCGGCCCGCCCAGCGCCGCCTCGGTGCGCGCGCGGAGCTCGTCGCGCGACACGTCCACCTCGCCCCACACGCCCACCGGCGTCCCCTTGTACTCGCCGAACCACCCGCTCGGCTCGATCCCGAGCTCCCGCGCCAGCACCGCGTTGTTCCCCACCTCGGGGTGCACGTCCAGCGGCAGGTGCGCCGCGTAGACCGCCAGGTCCGCGGCGAGGATCGACTTCAGCCGGCGGTAGCGGCGCCCGGTCACCGGCACGTTGCCGTCCCAGAACAGCCCGTGGTGCACCAGCAGCAGGTCCGCCCCCCACGCCACCGCCTGGTCGATGCACGCCTGCGCCGCGTCCACCGAGCAGGCGACGCGCTGGACGTCGCGGGGGGAATCGACCTGCAGGCCGTTCAGCGCGCCGCTCCAGTCGGGCACTTCGCGCACCCGGAGGTACGTGTCCAGGTAGCTCGTCAACTGCGAAAGTCGCATGAACACTGGGGGATGGAGCGCTTCCCACAAACACGTGGAAAACTCGGGTGGAAAACCCTGGACGAAGCCTGTGGAAAACGCCCAACCCGCTGCCATGCAACGGGTTGGGCGTACATTACGCCACTGTGGATAACTCTCACGACTCCTGTGGACTACCCCCGCCCGTGGAGGCGGGAAGCGCACGCTGGGCGTCGTCGCCCAGCATCTGCACCTGTCCGTTGAAGCGGCACCCTTCCTCGAGCACCAGGTGCTGCGCGCGCGACGAGATCTGCCCCTCGATGCGCGCCGTGGCCTGCAGCTCCAGGCGGCTCTCGGCGATCACCGTGCCCTGCACGCGCCCGCCGATCACCGCGTCCTGGGTCTGGATGTCGCCCACCACCTCGCCCTCCTTCCCCACCACCACGGCCTTCCCCGCGCGGATGGTGCCCTCGATCCGCCCCTCCACGCGCACGGTGCCCTCGGTCATCAGGTCGCCCACGATCCGCATCCCGGGGCCGATCAGCGACATCGAAGCCTCGTTGACGCCCCGCTGCGGGGGGGTGCCCTTGTCTCGCGCCACGTTTCCTCCCCGATCGTTCTTGCCGCCGAAGATGGCCATGTCTCACTCTCCAGTCGCGTGCTCCCGCCGCGGACCCCGCGGCGGGAACAGCGTGCATCCACCGATGGGCGTACCCCTGCCTCCGTCGCGAAGCGTACGACAGCCGCACGAATCCAGCCGTGTCCCGCCGCGCTGCCGGAGAGACATGTATCTCCCTCCGTGCCCCGTCCCGCAACCCCGGGCCCGGGAGACGCCCGCTTCTTCAGCCTGGCGCGTCCGGGTCCGCCGGGGGGACGGGGGACGGCGGCGCCTCGATCTGCGCCAGCTCCACCGCGATGTCCACCGCCACCACCGCGCGCCGCTGCGCGCGCCCCGCCACGGCGAACGAGTCGAGCGCCGCCAGGAGGATCTGCCGCTGCTGTTCGTTGTCGAGCTTCATCACGGAGCCGTTCAGGGTCGATTCGTTGGGCCCGCCGCGAGCCGGCGGGCCCCGGGGGTCACACGTCGGCGAAGTACGGGATCTTCACCGCCACGCCGCCGACCAGCGCCTTGATGAACCCCAGCGCCGCGCCCGAGGTGGCGGCGGTGGCGGCGCCCTGCAGGCTCAGCGGCTTGCTCTGCAGGTAGAGCACCGTGCGGTCCGACGCGTCCAGCCCCAGCAGCGGCGCCGCCACCGCCGGGTTGGAGGTTCGCGACGAGAACCGCTTCCCGGCGCCGACCAGCACCTCGCCGGCCGCGGCGTTGGTCGTCCCCATGCTCCCCACGCACCACACGCCGGCCGAGGTGATCCCGCCCCGCACCGCGCTGTTGGTCGCGAAGCTGAGCGGCAGGGCGGTGGAGGTGCCCACCGCGAGCTGCACGTCGGCGTACACCAGGGCCAGGTTCACGTCGGAGAGCCCGAAGATGGTCCCGCCTCCCGCGTCGGGCGTGATCAGCAGGGACACCATCTTACCGGCGCGGTTCACCGCCTGCGTGCGGGCGTACCCCAGGTTGTTGCTGCGCGCCTGCAGGCACAGCGACTTCACCGTGCCGGCGTCGGTCTCGAAGCTCGCCAGCCCCTCGTCGCCGTGCCCCACCGCGAAGGAGATCCCGTCCGTCGTGGCGAAGCGCCAGGAGGCGTTGCCGTTGGCCTTGTCGTAGAAGAAGCCCATCCGGCGGTGCGACAGGTTGTCGGTGCGCGTGGTGAGGTCCAGGTTCCACTCCACGTGGTTCTCCCACTCCGACTCGAAGGCCAGCTGGAACGCGGCGTCGCCCGGCTCTTCCTTGGCGTACGCGCCGGTCACCGGGTCCCACGTCCAGTTGAAGCTCGCGACCCGGTACTGCCAGTCGAGCTCGGTGAACGCGGGGTTCTGGGGGGCCAGGCGCCCCACGAACTGGCGGTACTTCCCGTACCCCGCCAGCGTGTCGTAGACCACGGCCCCGCCCTCCTGCTTCAGCGCGATCCCCGCCGCGTCCACCGCCACCGACCCGGCCGCCTCGAGCCCGTCGAACTGCGCCGGGCCCAGGCCGCTGAAGTCGGCGTCGGCGAGGGAGGCGGCGGGCTGCGTCCCCGTGTGGCTCGCCCGGTCGAGGTAGAAGCTCCCCTGCTCGCCCTCCAGCCGCGCTGCGCTCAGGTTGGACACCGTGGGGTACCCCGACGGGAGGTCGATGAAGGGATCGCTCCCCCCCGCCCACACGATCGGCGTCTGGATCGCCAGCGACTCGTCCACCGTCAGGTGCGCCACGCCCACCTGGCCGAACAGCGCCCGGGGCGCGTTGATCGCGCCCCCGTCGTCGTTGTCGGCGGCGAGGACGATGCTTCCCCCCGCGGGGAGCGACATCGAGCACTCCACCGGGTCGAACGCCACCAGGTTGGAGGTGTCCATGATGCCGTGGACGGTGGTGCTCGCGCCTTCGTGGGCGGCGACGGCGGCGTTCACGTCGGCCATGACGCCGGCGGTGGCGAGCGTGACCGGGACGCCGTCCACCCACACCCGCAGCTCGGGCTGGGGCAGGTCGGTGCGCACCCATGCGTCGCCATCCGTCGCGGCGACGGGGTCGACGATCAGTCCTCCAAGGTAGGCCATGAGCCGGTATGGAGCGGGTGGGAACAGGCAGGGCGGCGCGCCGCATGCCGCAGCGGCGCCGCTGGGGGAAACCACGCCCGGCGAAACTGCCCGGGTCCAGGGGGAGGGTCCTGCAGGCCGGCCGGCCACTTCGAGGGATCGGCCCCGCGCACGCGCACATCGTCGATCGCGGCGTGCGGGGCCGGATGAGCTACTCCGGCCCGCAACGTCCAGTTCCACCGGTCAGCGCCGCCGGCGCGGCGTCACCTGCTTCGCCGCGCTGTCCACCTGCGCGGTGTCCGTGGCGGTGGAGTCGGCGGGCGGCGCGCCGGGGGCGCCGCCCATGCGGCCGCCGGCGGCGTTGGTGCGCGCCTCGATGCTGTCCAGCGGCGGCAGGTCGCCCTTCAGCATCACGCGGATCTGCTCGTAGGTGGCCTGCATGCGCGCGAGCGAGCGGGCCAGGCGCTCGCGCTCCTGCCGCTCCTTCTGCAGCGCGGCCACCTCGCGGCGCAGCATGGGCACCTGCGCCGCCTGCGCCGCCACCCACACCCAGCTCGCCGCCATCAGGGAGACGAGCGCCACCACCACCATCCCCGCGATCACCGCCATGCGCAGGCGGCGGTAGCTGATCTCGTAGCTGCGCGTGCTCAGGTCCCCCGACCCGCCGTGGGGAACCACCACGAACGTCATCCGCCGCTCGTCACGCGCCATGGTCGCCCCCACCAAGCGGACGGAACCGCCGGAACACGTTCATGCGCGGCGCCCCTTCGGCATCGACGCACTCACGCACCGGCGCACTCGCGCACCCGTTCATCCCGGGACATGGGCCGATGCCGATGCTAGTCCCGCTCCGCTTCGGCGCCCAGGATCAGCTCCAACACCCGGTCGAAGTCGTCTGCGTTGTAGAACGGGATCTCGATGCGTCCGGCCTTGCCGCCGGCCAGGCGGATGCGCACGGCCGTGCCCAGCTTGCGCTGCAGCTCGGCCTCCAGGTGGCGCGCGTGCGGGTCGTCCACCGCCTCGCGGATCCCCGCGGCGGTGGAGCGGGGGGCGGCGCCGCCGCCGGGGCGGAGCTGGCGGACGCGCTCTTCCACGCTGCGCACGCTCATCCCGGCGCTCACCGCCTGGCGCGCCACCTCGGCGATCTCGCGCTCGTCCTCCAGCCCCAGCAGCGCGCGGGCGTGGCCCATGGAGAGCTGCCCCTCGTTCACCATCCGCTGCACCGAGGCGGGGAGGGCCAGCAGGCGCAGGAGGTTGGTGACGGTGGAGCGCTCGCGCCCCACGCTGTCGGCCACCTCGGCCTGGGTGAAGCCGAACTCGTCGATGAGCTGCTTGTACCCCGCGGCCTCTTCCAGCGGCGACAGCCCGGCGCGCTGCACGTTCTCCACGATGGCCAGCACCAGCATGGCCCGGTCGTCGATGTCGCGCACCACCACCGGCACCTGCGCCCACCCCAGCCGGCGCACCGCGCGCCAGCGCCGCTCCCCCGCGATCAGCTCCCAGTCGGCCCCTTCCGGCGTCTCGGGCCGGCGCGGGCGGACGACCAGCGGCTGCAGCAGCCCGTTGACGCGGATCGACTCCTCGAGCTCGGCGAGCTGCTCTGGGGCGAACTCGTGGCGCGGCTGGAACGGGTTGGGACTGATGCGGCTGGTGGGCACCTCGCGCACGCCGTCGCCCGCGGCGATCGCCTGCTCGGTGCCGGAGGAGAAGTCGCCCAGCAGCGCGCTGAGCCCCTTCCCCAGGCGGGGCTTGCGGGAAGACACGGCCTACTCCCCGCCGGCCGCGGCGCCCGCGGCCTCCGGCTGCGCGTCGGCGCCGCGCGGGCGCGAGCGGCGGGCGATCACTTCCTTGGCGAGCGAGAGGTAGCTCTTCGCGCCAACGGAGAGGATGTCGTACAGCACGATCGGCTTGCCGAAGCTGGGCGCCTCGGCGATGCGCACGTTGCGGGGGATGGTGGTCTTGTAGACCTTGGGCCCGAAGTACTCCTTCGCCTCGTCGGCCACCTGGCGCGACAGGTTGAGCCGCCCGTCGTACATCGTCATCAGCACCCCTTCGATCTGCAGCGCGGGGTTCAGGTTCTTCTGGACGATGGTGACGGTGTTCAACAGCTGCGACAAACCTTCCAGCGCGTAGAACTCGCACTGGATCGGGATCAGCACCGAGTCCGAGGCGGCGAGCGTGTTCAGCGTGAGCAGGCCGAGGGACGGCGGGCAGTCGATCAGGATGAAGTCGTACTTGTCGCGGACGGGGTCGAGCGCGCGGCGCAGGATGGTCTCGCGCTCGCGGCGGCTCACCAGCTCCACCTCGGCGCCCACCAGGTCGCGCGTGGCGGGAACCACGTCCAGGTAGGGGAAGTGGACCTTGTGCACCACCACGTCCGCGATCGGCGCCTCCTCGATCAGCACGTCGTAGATCGACTTCTCGAGCTCGTCCTTGTCGATCCCCAGGCCGCTGGTGGCGTTCCCCTGCGGGTCGGTGTCGATCACCAGCGTGCGCTTTTCGGCGACGGCGAGGCACGCACCCAGGTTGATGGCCGTGGTGGTCTTGCCGACGCCGCCCTTCTGGTTCGCGATGGCGATGATACGCGACACGCCGTCCTCTGTGCTGGGTGGGTAGATTGGGATCGTGAATCTACACGGCCCGGTAGGCTTAGTCCAGCAGCGGGATGTTCCACGTGGAACATCCAGGCACGCTCAGCCAGCTAAAACCGAAGACAAGCCGCACAAATACCGCTTCACCATTTCGCTCATGGCGCACGAGAGTGCCCGCCGGAGGGGAGTGGTGGCGACCCCACACCCAAAATCGATCCTACGCGAAAATAGACCCGGGTTTTCACCGGCCTCTGATCATCATCTCGCAACAAACGGCTGCCGTGGACATCTCGCCGGAGCCCGCGAGCTCAACCGGTCTGCAACAGCCATGAACATGGAGCAATGAGGAAAACGGAGGAGCGGAGAACCGCAGTTCCTCCGCTCCCTCCGTTCGTCTCCGCTGCTCCGTGTTCAGAATGCGTCTTTCGTCCAGTTGATCGATCAGAGGAACGCCGCATACTCTCGACGCTCATCCTCCAGAGACACCGACCTCCACGCTCGACGCCATCCTCCGCTTGCGGACCTCCATCACCAGGTTCTGCAGGTCGCTCGGGCTCACGCCGGGGATGCGGCCGGCCTGGGCGAGCGTCGCCGGGCGGATGCGCTCCAGCTTCTGGCGCGCCTCGAAGCTGAGCGTCACCAGCTCGGGATACGACAGGTCGGCGGGGAGCGCGAAGTCGGCCTGCCGGCGCGTGGCGTCGGCGCGCTCGCGCTCGCGGGTGAGGTAGCCCTCGTACTTCAGCTCCATCTCGGCGCTCACCATCGCCTGCGCCAGCGCGGCCTCGTCCGCATCTTCCGGCACGCCGCCCACCGCGGCCGCCAGCGCCTCTGCGGTCACGCCCGGTCGCTTCAGCACGTGCGCCAGCCGCGTGGGCTCGCGCAGCGGTGTGGAGCCGGCCGCGGCGAGCAACGCGTCGACCTGCGCGGGGGCGGCGTTGGTGCCGCGCAGCCAGTCGCCCACGCGGTCCTCCAGCTCCAGCCGCCGCTCCAGCACCTCGCGCTGCGCGCCCGTCAGCAGCCCGCGCGCGGCGGCGATGGGGCCCAGCCGGCGCAGCGCGTTGTCCTGCCGCAGCACCAGGCGGTACTCCGCGCGGCTGGTGAACAGGCGGTAGGGCTCGTCCGTGCCCTTGGTCACCAGGTCGTCAACCAGCACGCCGATGAACGCCTGGTCGCGCTCGAGGACGAGCGGATCGGTGCCGAGCGCGTGGAACGCGGCGTTGGCGCCGGCGAGGACCCCTTGGCCGGCGGCCTCCTCGTACCCGGTCGTCCCGTTGACCTGTCCGGCCAGGAACAACCCGTCCAGCGCCTTGCACTCCAGCGTCGGGCGAAGCTGGTGCGGAGGGTAGTAGTCGTACTCGATCGCGTACCCCACCCGCGTCATCCGCACCTCCTCCAGCCCCGGGATCGAGCGGAGCATGCGCAGCTGCACGTCCGCCGGCAGGGAAGTGGAGAGGCCGTTCACGTAGAGCTCGGTGGTATCCAGCCCCTCCGGCTCCAGGAAGACCTGGTGCCGCGCGGCGTCGGGAAACTTCACCACCTTGTCTTCGATCGACGGGCAGTAGCGCGGCCCGCGCCCCGAGATCTCGCCGCCGTACAGCGCCGAGTCGCCCAGGTGGCCGGTGACGATGTCGCGGAGCGGCTCGCCGGTCCAGGTGATCCAGCACGGCCGCTGGGGGAGCAGGGGCGTGCGCTCCCAGACGGAAAGGCGGTAGTCGGGCGACTCGCCCGGCTGCACCTCCGTCTTCGAGTAGTCCACCGAGCGCCCGTCGATGCGCGGCGGCGTGCCGGTCTTGAACCGCGCCACCTCCAGCCCCAGCGCCTCCATCTGCTCGGCGAGGCGGACCGACG
The DNA here is from genome assembly GCA_035630095.1 of Longimicrobium sp. Classification (GTDB taxonomy): domain Bacteria; phylum Gemmatimonadota; class Gemmatimonadetes; order Longimicrobiales; family Longimicrobiaceae; genus Longimicrobium. Next base: position 7,350 of record DASQLJ010000474.1, on the reverse strand, counting down.
GCGCGTCACCCGCGCGGCCGGCGGGGACGCCGGGGGCGAGGCCCACGTGGATGCGGCCGCGCAGGAAGGTGCCGGCGGTGAGCACCACGGCGCGCGCGTGAAACTCGAACCCGCTCTCCGTGCGCACCCCGGCGATGCGTTCACCCTCCAGGATGAACGAGCCCACCATCCCCTGGAAGAGCTCCATGCCCGCGTGCCGCTCCAGCAGCGCACGCGCGGCGCGAGGGTAGAGGCCGCGGTCGCACTGCGCGCGCGGCGCCCACACGGCGGGGCCCTTGGAGCGGTTGAGCATGCGGAACTGGATGCGGGCGCGGTCGGTGGCCAGCCCCATCACCCCGCCCAGCGCATCCACCTCGCGCACCACGGTCCCCTTCGCGACGCCGCCGATCGCGGGGTTGCAGCTCATCTGGCCGATGGCTTCCAGGTTGGGCGTGACCATCAGCGTGCGCGCACCGGCGCGCGCCGACGCGGCCGCGGCCTCCACGCCGGCGTGCCCGCCACCGATCACGATTACGTCGAACCGGGAAGTCATTCGTTGGTTTCGCTCCAGTCCTCTGGACTGCTAGCAGGGTGCGCCAGTGCGCCAGTGCGTTCCGACCGTCGACGGCCGTGTCGAACCGCGTTCGCGAGACATCTATATATAACAATGTCAGGGCCGGCTGAGTACCGGACCCTCAGTCGGATGTTCCACGTGGAACATCTCTGCGCCCGAATCTCCTCATAACGTAGATGCGCCCGTAACGCTCCCGCACTGGCGCACTCACGCACCTGTCGACGATGTCACCCCGGCGGCACCACCTGTTTCCAAGCACCCAGGCTCCGCCAATCGACCGCGCCAGCCTATGGCACACCCATTGCACCCCCGCGCCTCTCCCATGCACAGGGAACCATTCGGAACCAGGGAGGCACAGCATGCAAGACCGTGATTTCGGCGCCGGTGGAACCGGCGGCGGATCGGGGGAGACCGGCCGGAACTCGGGGCTGGGCGACGGATCGCCGAGCCTCGGCGCGTCGGGCGGCGGCACCTCCGGCCTGGGCTCCAGCGGGAGCGGCAGCAGCGGCCTGGGCGGCGCCACCGGTTCGGGTAGCGCGTTCGGCTCGTCGGGCGGCAGCGGGCTCGGCTCTACCGGCGGCGGCAGCACGGGCGGGCTCGGCGGCTCCACGGGGAGCAGCGGGCTGGGCGGCACGACGGGCGCCAGCGGCCTCGGCGGGACCAGCGGCGGAAGCGGCCTCGGCGGCGGCACGGGCAGCAGTGGGCTCGGCGGTTCGGCGGGCGGCGGCGGGCTGGGCGGCGGCACGGGGGCGAGCGGCCTCGGCGGCTCCACCGGCGGCGCCGGGTCGGCGAACATGCCCCCGTTCGGGAGCGAGAGCGGCTCGTCGACGGGCACCGTGAACCGCGTGAGCGGCAGCGGCGGCGGGCTGGCCGACACGCTGCAGGAGCTGCAGGGCCGGGCCGACCACCTGATGGACGAGGCGGCCGACCAGCTCGAGGACGTGGCGCAGCGCATCGACGGCCTCGCCGAGCGCGTGCCGCAGGGCGGGCTGGGCGCCAAGGCCGGCGGGATGGCCTCGGGCGTGGCCGACACGATGGAAAGCGTCGCGCGCTTCCTGCGCGACAACGACGTGAACACGCTGCAGCGCGACCTGGGCCGCATCGTCACCCAGCACCCGATCACGGCCGTGCTGGCCGCGGTGGGCGCCGGGTACGTCGTCGGCAAGGTCCTGCGCTAGGGGAGGCGGCCATGGCGGATCGAGTGCACACCCCGGTGGTGACGGCGGGAGCCGGAGACGGCCGCGCGGCGGCGGGTGATTCCGAGCCGGCGCTGGGCGACCTGTTCCGGCAGCTCGCGCAGGACAGCGCCACGCTCGTCCGCCAGGAGATGGCCCTCGCCAAGGCGGAGCTGCGCGAGAACGTGAAGGCGGTCGCCCGCGACACGGCCAAGATCGCGGTGGGCGCGACCCTCGCGGCGGTGGGCGCGCTGGTGATGGTCGCCTTCCTGGTGCTGCTCCTGGGCGACGTGGTGGGCGAGTACTGGGCGGGCGCTCTGATCGTGGGCATCCTGCTCGTGGCCATCGGAGCGTTCCTGGCCATGGGCGCCATGAAGCGCCTGAAGAAGGACACGCTGGCTCCCGACCAGACGATCCAGACTCTCAAGGAGGACAAGCAATGGCTGCAGAGCGAGATGAAGCAGGTCCGTCGGGACCTGGCCTGAGCGGGACCGGGCGCGACGCCGCGGGGCTCGAGGCGGGGACCACGCGTTCGATGTCGATGGGCGACGCGCCGGGCACGGCCGACGTGCACTCGGGGATCGCGTTCAACCCCCAGGGCGCCGACCAGGGGCTGCGCGACCGCGCCGCCGGCCGGGTGAAGGACGTGGCGGGCACCGTGGCCGAGACGGCGGGCGACCTGGGGAACCGGGCGCGCTCGCTGGCCGGCGACGTGGCCGAGCGGGCCGGCGACTTCGCGTCGCGCGCGCGTGACCGCGTGGGCGCCGTGGCCGAGCGCGCCACCGAGGAGCTGGAGGACCGCGGCTGGCTCGCGCGGATGCGCGAGAACCCGCTTCCCGCGCTGGGCGTGGCCTTCGCGGCGGGCTTCCTGCTGGCGGGCGGCGGCCGCGGCGGGCGCGGCAGCCGGGTGCGCGGCGAGCTGCGCAGCGCGGTCACGGCCGGGCTCTCGGCCGGGCTGGCGCAGGGTGCGCGCGCCTTCCTGCGCAACGCCGGCGCCGAGGACGGGGTGATCAACTCGCTCCTCGAGAACCTCCCCGTGCTGGGCGGCGGGGCCGGCGCGCCGCAGGGCGGGCGCCCGGGCTCGGCGCCGCGCGGCGGTGGCGGGCGGCCGACGGGGACGCTGGGCGGCAACCGTCCGGCGGGGTCCACGGGCGGACGTCCGGCGGGGATGTCGGGCGGCGCCCGCACGGGCGGGCCGTCGTACGGCGGCGCCACCTCGGGGGCCCCGCGCCGCGGGCCCAGCCACCAGGAGAACTACTGAGCCCGGGATGGCCGACGCCGGGTTCCGCGTGACGGGACGGGTGCAGGGTGTGGGCTACCGCTGGTGGGCCCGCACCCAGGCCATCCGGCTGGGCGTGACGGGGGTGGTGCGGAACGCGGACGACGGCTCGGTGGTGGTGCAGGCGCGGGGGTCCGACACGGCGCTCGCGGAACTGGAGCGGCTCCTGGGTGAGGGGCCGCCCCACGCCCGCGTGGCGCGGGTGGAGCGGATCCCCGCGTCGCTTTCTTCGTCCGAGGGTGTGAGCGGGTTCGAGATCGTCCGCTGACTTCTCAGGGCAACTGCCGACCTGGGCGTGTTCGGCGCTGGGGCGCCGAACCAGGCTGCGCGCTGCGTAGGGCACGATACAACCGTGCCCAACGCAGCCGGGCCCCCGGCGGACCAGCTTCGATCCGCCAGGCCCGCGCCGGTGCGCCGCCGGTGTCCCGGCCCTCCGGGCGCGCATCCTTCACGCAGCATCTCCTCGCCATCATCTCCGCACACCGTCATCGACCCCTGCCCGTTACCGTCCGGCGAAGGGATCCCTCGCGTGCCCAACGGCCGCGGCCACTCCGACGCGTGTAGTCCGCGAAGGCGGACTCGTGTCGTTGTTGCCGCGGATTCATCCGCCCTTCCCAACCTGCCACTCAGCACACTCGCCAGACGCCCAACGGTCCGTCCCGGGATTCCGACCCGAATTCCGAAAATTGCCCGAACAAAAGTCGCTTCACCAGTTCGCATATGGCGCGCGAGAGCGTCTGAGCGAGGGTAGCGGTGGCGACCCCCACCCCAAAATCGATTTCAAGCGAAAATAGACCCGGGTTTTTGGCCCGGGTCCTCCTGTTTTGCGACCCTGGTGTCCGCCGCGGCTACTTGCCGACGCAGAAGTCGCCGAACACCCGGTCGAGCACGTCGTCCACGCTCACGGCGCCGATCAGGTCCTCCAGCTCGCCCGCGGCGGCGCGGAGATGGGTGGCGGCGAGCTCCATCGGCACCGTGCTGTCCAGCGCGTCCACGAACGTGGCGACCTCGCCCCGGGCGTGGCGGAGGGCGCGGGCGTGCCGCTCGCGCGTGACCAGCGGCGCCTCGCCGGGCTCGCCCAGGATGCGGCCGAACGCCATCCGCAGGAGCGCGTCGCGCAGCGCCGGCATCCCGCTTCCCGCGACCGCCGCCACGGCCACGGAGCGCATCACCCCCGCCTCCTCCGCCTCTCCGTCGACGTCGGCCCCGCCCGTCGCCGCGAGGTCGGCCTTGGTGCGGACGACGAGGGTGTGGTTGGGGGCGCGATCGGCCAGGAAGACGCGTTCGTCATCCCCCGGCTCCCGCCCGGCCTCGATGCAGAACAGCACCAGGTCCGCGGCGGAGAGGTAGCGGCGCGCGACCTCGATCCCCATCCCCTCCACACGATCCTCCGTATCCCGCAGCCCCGCGGTGTCCACTAGGCGGAAGGGGTAGCCGTCGACGGTGACGGAGGCCTCCAGCGCGTCGCGGGTGGTGCCGGGGATCTCCGTGACGATCGCGCGCTCGGTGCCCAGCAGCGCGTTGAACAGCGACGACTTCCCGGAGTTCGGCCGCCCGGCCAGCACGGTGAGCGCGCCTTCGCGCAGCAGCTCACCCTCGGGCGCCGTGGCCAGCAGCGCGTCCATGCGCCCCATCACCGCCTCCGCCGCCGCGCGTATGCGGGCGGGAGGGACGGGGGGCTCGTCCTCTTCGGGAAAGTCGATCGAGTAGGCGATCAGCGATTCGGCCTGGATGATGGCGCCGCGCAGCTCGTCGATGCGCCGCGACAGGCCGCGCTCCATCTGGTGCACGGCCGCGCGGTGCAGCGCCGGCGATCGCCCGTCGATCAGGTCGGCGACGGCCTCGGCCTGCAGCAGGTCGAGCTTGCCGTTCAGGTACGCGCGCCGCGTGAACTCCCCCGGCAGCGCGGGGCGCGCACCCGCCGCCAGCAACGCGCCCAGCACGAGCTGCGGCGTGAGCGCACCGCCATGCGTGCTGATCTCGCCCGTATCCTCGCCCGTGTAGCTCCCCGGGGCGGGGAAGAGGGTGACGAGCGCGCGGTCGAGCAGCTCCCCCGTTTCCGGGTGCCGGATCGCCGCCAGCCGCTGCACGCGCGGCGCCGCATCCGCCGCCGCTGGAGCGACACGACGCAGCACCTCGCGCGCTTGGGGGCCCGAGACGCGCACCACGGCCACCGCGCCGCGCCCCGCCGCCGTGGCGATCGCGGCGATGGTATCATCCGGAAGGGGAGAATTCGACATCGGAAGAGAATGGCCCCGGCGACGGGCAACGGCAACAGCAATAGGTCAAGCGAGTCGACCCTAACAGAAACGCCCGCCCCTCGCGTGAAAGGGCGGGCGTTCTGATCGACCGGGAAGGGCGGTCAGCGGCGGCTCGGCTTGGCGGTGCCGGAGCGCTTGGGCTTCACCGCGTCCTTCACCTTCTGCTCCTGGGTGGCGACGCGGCGCTCGCGCGCGATCATGAGCTGCTGCGGCAGCGAGGCGATGTTGCTGCTCACGTAGTACAGGTTCAGCCCCGACGGCATCAGCCAGAAGAAGATGCCCATCATCAGCGGCATCGTGTACAGCATCATCTTGGTCTGCGGGTTGTCGGGCATCCCGCTCATCTTGGTGCTGATCCACTGCAGCGCGAACATGCTGACGACCAGCAGCACCGGCAGCAGGTAGAGCGGGTCGCGCAGCGACAGGTCGGGCAGCCAGGCGAAGCTCGCCCCGCGGAACTCGATCGCGCCCTGGAACACGAAGAACAGGGTGATCAGCACCGGCATGGGGATGAGCATCGGGAGGCACCCCGACATCATGGAGAAGGGGTTCACCCCCAGCTCCTGGTACATCTTCATCATCTCCTGCTGCTGCCGGCGCGGATCGTCGGCGTACTTCTTCTGCAGCTCCTTCATCCGCTCCTGCAGCACCGGCTGCACGGCCATGTTCTTCATCTGCGAGCGCATGGCGCGGGCGTTCAGCGGCCACGTCACCAGGCGCACCAGCACGCCGAACACCACCAGCACCCAGCCGTAGGCCAGCCCCAGGTTGTCGTGCAGCTCGCGCAGCGACCACAGCACCACCGCGGCGATCGGCCGCACCACGGGGCGCAGCCAGCGGTAGCCGTAGGGGTTCACCTCCTCGAGCTGGCTCCCCATCGCCACCAGCCGCTCGTGCTCCAGCGGGCCCAGGTACGCGCGGTAGGCGAAGGTGCCGTCGGCGCCCACCGGCATCGCCACGACGCCCGCCGCGCGCGGCGAGACCATCGCCTCGCCGCCCACGCTGTAGCGCTCGTCGCCGCGGTCGGTGGCCACCAGCCGCGTGAACGCCGTCTTCTGCGGCAGCAGCGCCATCAGGAAGTAGCGATCCTTGATCCCCGCCCACGACAGCGGCCCCGCGATGGTGTCGGCGGCCTCGGTGTCCTTCAGGTACTCGCGCTCCACGCGACGGCCGTTCCAGCCGACGAACGCCAGCTCCTGCGAGGTGCCGTGCTCCTTGGCGTCGTGCGGCGCCAGGCCGGTGCCCAGCGAGGTGTAGAGGGTGGCCGCGCCGCCCATCCCCAGCAGCCGCCCGCGCACGTCCACCGCGAAGTTGTCGGGATGGAAGGTGTAGACGATCTCGGCCACCGGCGCGCCGTTCTGCGTGCCGGTGAAGGTGAGCGTCTGCGCCGGGCCGCCGGCGCGCACGTCCAGGCGCGGGGCGCTGGGCGTGAACTGCACGGTGCGCAGGTCCACCGTGCGCGCGGCCGACACCGCGCTCCCCGACAGCACGTCGGTGGCGCCGCGCGGCACCAGCTGCACGTGGCCGTTGCGCTGCACGTAGCTGGGGTAGCCGAGCAGCTCGGCCCCGGTGAGCGCCGCGCCACGGGTGGAGAAGCGGTACTCGTACAGCGGCGAGCGCACCGCCACGGTCTGCGCGGGCGGCAGCGCCGTCGCCGGGGCGGCCGCCGGAGCCGTGCCGGGCGCGGCCGCGGCCGCGGGCGCCGCCGCCGGCGCCACGTTCTCCACGCGCGGGCGCGCCGGCTGCGGCGGGATCGGCGGGAAGAAGGTCTGCCACACGATCAGCAGCACGGCCGTGATCATGAAGGCGAGCGCGAGACGTTTTTCCATCTATCTTCCGGATCCTGAAGGAGATCGGGTCAGTGGATCAGGGCACGGGGTCGTAGCCGCCGCGCGAAAAGGGCTGGCAGCGGGCCAGCCGCTTCACCAGCAGCCAGCTCCCCTTGCCGGCGCCGTACTTCTCGATCGCCTCGAGCCCGTATGCCGAGCAGGTGGGGTAGAACCTGCACACGGGCGGCTTGAGCGGCGACAGCGCGGTCCGGTAGAAGCGGATCCCGCCGGTCAGGATGCGCGCGAGCACAGC
>DASQLJ010000473.1:0-12076 GCA_035630095.1 Longimicrobium sp. | reverse complement strand
TCGGCATCGGGGGTTCCTTGCCGTAATCCCACGACGGGATCGACGGCGTGGTACGGGGTAGATGAATAGATATTCAGACGCCGTAATCTGCCATGCGTCTTGGTCTGGCGCAAGGCTTCTGATACGGACGTCGTAGCAGTTTATGCGTCTGATGGCGCAAGCGGGACGGGTGGAGCGGGAATGATCAACGGAGCGACCACACCTCCAACCCACCGTTATCCGCGACCCGGACGCGGCCGTGGCGCTCGAGGTAGCGCAGGTGGGCCAGCCCCTCGCGCACGGCGTGGAGCAGGTTCTCGGGCGGGAGGTCGCCGAACACGCCGCGGGCGACCTGGAAGACGCTGCGCGGTCCGCCGGCCAGGAACGCCAGGATCTGCGCGTTGCGCTCGTCGTGGTGGGCGAGGAGGACGTCGATGCGCGCCGGGAGGTCCGCGAAGGGCTCGCCGTGCGAGGGGAGGACGAGCTCCACCGGCAGCTCGCGCAGCGCCCGCAGCGAGGCCAGGTAGTCCGACAGCGGCTCCTGAGCGTACAGGTCGGCGCCGACGTTGGGGGAGATGCGCGGCAGCACGTGGTCGCCGGTGATCAGGATCCGGCGCGACGGGTGGTAGACGGTGACGTGCCCCGGCGAGTGCCCGGGGGTGTGGATCCACTCCCATCCCCCGCCGCCCGGGAGCGGCCCGCGCTCACCCGCGAGCACCACGTCGGGGTGGAAGGCGGCGTAGAAGCCGTGGATGGCGTCGCTGGCGCGGAGGAAGGCGGGGATGACCTGCGCCGGCACGCCCAGCCGCGCGAACGCGACGCCCGCGTCCTTCCGATCCTCCGGCCAGCGGTCCACGAAGCGGCGCGCGAGCTCCTCCTCGGCCTGGTGGATGGCGACGCGCGCGCCGCTCCACTCGCGGACCGGACCGGCGAGGCCGTAGTGGTCCGGGTGCGCGTGGGTGAGGACGATGGTGCGCAGCGACTCGGGCGTCACGCCCACGTGCTCCGCCGCGTCGCGCAGCGCCCAGCGCGCGGGCGGCGTGTCGATCCCGGTGTCCACCAGCGTGTGCCCGTCGTCGCCCTCGATCACCCACGCGGCCACCTCGCCGGGGGGAAACGGGAGGGGGACGGAGACGCGGTGGACGCCGGGGGCGACCTGCACGGGGGCGGCCGTGGCCATCGTCAGCCCTCGGGGAAGAACTTCTTCCCGTCCGCCGCGTAGTCCACCAGCATCTTCGCGGGGGCGAAGCGCTTGCCGTGCTTCTGCTCCAGCGCGCGCAGGCGCTCGACCACGTTGGCGGCGCCCACGGTGTCCACGTACCAGAACGGCCCGCCGCGGAAGGGCGGGAAGCCGATCCCCATCACCGCGCCCACGTCGCCGTCGCGGGCGGAGTGGAGGACGCCCTCCTCCAGCGTGCGCACGGCCTCGTTCACCATCATCAGCCCCAGGCGGTCCTGGATCTCGGCGCGGTCCATCGACTTGCGCTGCGGCACGCCGATCAGCGCGTACACGCTCTCGTCGGCCTCGGTCTTCTTCCCGTCCGACCCGTACTTGAAGAAGCCCTTGCCGTTCTTACGTCCCAGCCGTCCGTCCGCCACCATCCTGTCGATCACCGTGCTGGGGGTCATGCGGTCGGCGAAGGCCTCGGCCATGATCTTCCCGGCCTTGTGCGCCACGTCCAGCCCCACCTCGTCGTACAGGGTGACGGGGCCCACGGGGTAGCCCCAGCCGGTCATCGCGCGGTCGAGGTCCTCGATGCTCACGCCCTCTTCCAGCAGCGTGGCGGCCTCGGCCATGTAAGGGGTGAGGATGCGGTTGGCGAAGAAGCCGGGCGAGTCGTTCACCACGATCGGCGTCTTCCCGATCTTCTTCCCGTAGGCGTGGCTGGTGGCCGTCACCCAGTCCGCCGTCCCCGCGTGGGTGATGATCTCCAGCAGCGGCATCTTGTCGACCGGCGAGAAGAAGTGCAGCCCGATCACGTGCTCGGGCCGGCTGGACGCCGCCGCGAGCTGGGTGATGGGGATGGTGGAGGTGTTGGAGCCCAGCACCGTCCCCTCGCCGATGTGCGCCTCGATCTCCCTGATCACGCTGTGCTTGAGGGACAGCTCCTCGAACACGGCCTCGACCACCACGTCGGCGGTGTGGAAGCCGGTGTACTCGGCGGTGGCCTCCACGCGGTCGGTGATGGCGGTGATCTGGAAGGGCTTCAGCTTCTTGCGCCTGGCCCGCTTCACCAGCGTCTCGCGCGCGGTGCGCAGCCCCTTGGCCGCGGCCTCGTGCTTCATGTCCTTCAGCCGCACGGTGATGCCGGACTCGGCGCTCACGGTGGCGATCCCCGCGCCCATGAAGCCGGCGCCGACGACGGCGATGTGGTCCACGTCCTTCGGCTTGGTCCCCTCGGGCACCGGCGCGGAGTTCTTGGCCGCGGTGCTGGCGAAGAAGAGGTGCACCAGCGAGCGGGCCTCCTGCGTGACGGCCAGCTCGCCGAACGCCTTCGCCTCCAGCTCCAGCGCGGCGTCCACCGGCTTGTCGAGCCCGCGGTCGATCACCTCCAGCAGCTTGAGCGGCGCGGGGTAGAGGCCGTGGGTCTTGCTCATCACCCCCTGCCGCGCCTTGCGCAGGATGAAGCCGCGCAGGCCGGGAAGGTTCTCGGCGAACTTCGGCGAGCCGCGGCGGCGGGCGCCGGAGGGCTTGAGCTTGCCGTTCGCCAGGTCGAGCGCCGCCCGCTTCGCCTCGCGCAGCAGCACGGGCGCGGGGACCACCTCGTCCACGATGCCGGCGGACTTGGCGCGGCGCCCTTCGAGCTGCTTGCCGGTGAGCATCAGGTCGAGCGAGGCGGCCAGGCCGATCAGCCGCGGCAGCCGCGCGGTGCCGCCCGCGCCGGGGATGATGCCGAGCTGCACCTCGGGGAGGCCCAGCTTGGTCTTGGACGAATCCGTCGCGATGCGGTAGGTGCAGGCGAGCGCGGTCTCCAGCCCGCCACCCAGCGCGGCGCCGTCGATGGCGGCCACGGTGGGCATCACCAGCCGCTCCAGGCGGGTGAGCAGCTTCTGCCCCTCGCGGCTGGCGTGCTCGCCGTCGGCGGCGGTCCGGAAGTCCTTGAACTGCTCGATGTCGGCGCCGGCGATCCAGGTGCCCTTCTTCTCGGAGATGATCACGGCGGCGCGCACGCCCTCGCCGCCGCCCTCCAGGCGGGCCAGGATGTCGTGCATCGCCTCCACCAGCTCGGCGGAGATGACGTTCACCGGCTTGCCGGGCTGGTTGAGGCGAATGATCGCGATCCCGTCTTCCACGTCCATGCGGACGGGGGCGGCGGCGGCGACCGTCTCGGTCTCGGTCAGCGTGGTTGCCATCGGATCTCCTGAGAAGGTTCTGTTGCTGCTCGAAAAGTCTACGGCACGCCGACGACGAACGGTGTCGGTTGATCAGAATCGGTGCGTCTTGCCGGTCCCGCGAGCCCTCTCCCTGGCTCGTTTCCCTCCCCCGAACTGCAGGGGAGGGACGGTCCGGGGGCCAGCGGGCGACGGAGCATGCCGCGGCGCCTGCGTGGCAGGGGGGCGGCTCCGAAATCCTCCAGCCGACGGAATCGCGCCCGGCTGTTCTCCCCGCTCTCCCGCGGAGCGCGGGGAGAGGGGCCGGGGGAGAGGGGGGCTGCCGCGGCCGCCTCGATCCCCGTTCCCGGTTCGATGCCGTCGAGGGTGTCGTCCCCGCTTACATCGCCGTGAGGCCGCCGTCCACGGCGAGGACTTGGCCGGTGACGTAGGCGCCGGCGGGGGAGAGCAGGAACACGGCCGCGCCCATCAGCTCCGTCTCGCCGCCCACGCGGCCGAGGGGGACGGAGCGGGCCACCTGCTTCTCGGCCCGGTCCAGCACGACCTCGGTCATCTTCGTCCTGAAAAAGCCGGGGGCGATGGCGTTCACGCGGATGCCGTGGCGCGCCCACTTCACCGCCAGGTCGCGCGTCATGGCCACCACGGCGCCCTTGCTGGCGGCGTAGCCCAGCGCGTCGAGCACCTCGGGCGGCGAGCCGCGCAGGCCGGCGATGGAGGCGACGTTCAGGATCGCGCCGGGCGCGCCGCGCTCGATCAGCCGGCGGCCCACCTCGCGCGAGCAGAGGAAGGCGCCGGTGGCGTTCACCTCCATCACCTTCTGCCACGCCTCCAGCGGCATCTCGGCGGCGGGGGCGCCCCAGGCGGTGCCGCTGTTGTTCACCAGCAGCTCCACCGGGCCCAGCTCGTTCTCCACCGCGTCGACGGCGGCGCGGACGTCGTCCTCGTTCCCCACGTCCATCCGCAGCGCCAGGGTGCGCACGCCGTGCCGGTCGCGTAGCTCGCGCGCAACCTCCTCGCACGCCTCCAGCTTGCGCGAGGCCACGGCCACCGCGGCGCCGGCCTGCGCCAGCCCGCTGGCGATCTGCTCGCCCAGGCCGCGGCCGCCGCCGGTGACCAGGGCCACGCGGCCGGTCAGGTCGAACAGCTCGCGCAGGGTGGTTTCGGGCATGCGCGGCGGCTCCGTGTGCGGGGATCTGTGCGCCGTTCAGCGGCCGGGAGACGGCAATCTAACCCGGCGGATTTCCCTTGCAAATGCTGGAAAAGCTGAGCGTCGCTCATTCGTCGTCCAGCGCCGCCGTCGCGCGTCTGCAGTCGCGCGGTGGATGGCGCTCTCAACAGGTGCGCGAGCGCGCGAGTGCGTTGAACGGATCAGGCACACGACGCGGTCCCGTCGGCGACCGCCGTCCGCGCCGGGCGCGCCGCGCCGCGAAATCGTCGTCGGTGGGGCACACAGGGGATGATCGGGGCGCCGGTGCCCCGGTATCCTCCGACGCCGTGCTCCGAGGCCGCGCGACGCATCTCCAATCATTCGGCAACTTGCGGCGGCTGGGCGCGATCCGCGCGGCGGGGGCACCGAGATTGCGGCAAAATTTGTCGACACACTTCATCCGTGCCGTTTTCGCATCCCCGTCAGACGCTTCATGGGCACCGTCCGCGCCGACATCGCCGCACCCGATCCACCCGCCCCCGCGCCCCCCGCGGAGTCGGGCGCGAGCGCAGCCGCGACGCCGGCCGCGGTCCCGCGGGCCGCGCGCCAAGGCGGCCACTGCGGCAACTGCGGGTTCGCCGACACGGGGACCTACTGCAGCCGCTGCGGCGAGCCGCTGCACGGCACCAAGGACACGGTGCTGCAGATCGTGTGGTCGGACCTGGTGGAAGGGCCGGTGCACAACCTGTTCGCCCTGCTCAAGACCACCTGGCTGATCCTGGCGCGCCCGCGCCGCTTCTTCGACGGCGTGCTGCGGCGCCAGCACGGGATGACGCACGTGCCGTTCTTCATGGCGCCGGTGTGGCGCCGGGTGAGCCACAAGCCGCACGGCGTTCCCAACGCGGTGAAGTACTTCGTGCTGACCTACACGCTCACCTTCCTGGGCGCGTGGATCGTGGGCGTCGACGTGATCAAGCCGATCCCCTTCCCCCTCCGCGGCCCCGACGCGGAGCTCCCGGGCGCCGTCACCGAGGCGCTCATGCTGCTCTTCGTGGTGTGCGCGGCGTACGTCTACTCCGCGGTGCTGTCGCGGCTGCTGGGCGGAAAGATCCCCACGGAGTTGCTCACCCGCTTCATGCTGTACCTGAACGGATTCGCGCTGATCCCGTTCGTGGGGATCGCCGTGTCGCTCGGCCACACGTGGATCCTGCTCGTCTGCATCGCGGGGTGGCTGTACGCGCTGTTCGTCCTCCCCCAGGTGTCGCTCCCGCGGATCTTCGGCATCTCGCGGGTGCGGCTGGGGCTGGCGCAGGCGGGCGCGGCGGTGGCCAACCTGGGGCTGATGGCGGTGATGGTGTTCTTCGCCGGCATCGTGGCCGACCTGGCGTACCCCGGCTGGTCGCGCGCGGGGAAGACCGTGGCGGCCGCGCCCACGCAGCCGTTCAGCGCCTTCGAGCCGGGGCTCGATGCCGTCCGCCGCGCCAGCGTCAACGTCTTCCCGATCGACACGGTCGCCACCCTGATCGCCCGGATGCCCTCGGCGACGCCGGCGGCCACGCGGGAACGCGCCGCCCAGGCTGCCGCCGCCGCCGCGCGGGAGCGTGGGTACCGGGCGCGCCTCGCCGCGGCCGCCGCGGCGCGGCAGGACAGCGCCGCCCGCGCGGCGCAGCAGGACTCCGCGGCGCGCATGGCGCAGCGGGACACGACCGCCGGCGCGGTCGCCGCGGCGCAGCAGGACTCGACGGGACGGACGGCGCAGCAGGACACCGCGCCCCGCGCCGCGCAGCAGGACACCACGCCCCGCACGCCCTGAACCAGCGGCGGGTGGGAGGATGGAGAACGGCCCCGGCGCGACCGCTTGCGCCGGGGCCGTTCGCATGGAGATTCAGCGCGTCCCGCGTTTCCTCCGCCGCCCGTGCCCGCCGGCTCCCATGGACCCCCGCTCCACTCCCGAGATCGAGGCGCTTCGCCTTGCCGCGCGCGCCATCGTGGACGAAACGCTGATCCCCGCCGAGCCCGGGATCCTGCGCACCGGCACCGTCCCCGACGAGGGCGTGCGGCGGCTGAAGGAGGCGGGGCTCTTCGGGATGACGATCCCGAAGGAATACGGCGGCCTGGGCTTCCACACCTTCGCGCAGGTGCTGGTGCACGAAGAGCTTGCGCGCGCGCACCACGGCTTCCTGGCCGCGCTCACGCTCTCCAACGGCATCGGCGTGTCCGCGCTGCTCACCGCGGGCGGGGAGGAGCTGAAGCGGCGCCTCGTCCCCTCCATAGCCCGCGGCGACCTGACCACCGCCTTCGCGCTCACCGAGCCCGAGGCGGGGAGCGACGCCGGCCGCATCGCCACCCGCGCCGTGCGGCACGGCGACGACTGGGTGATCGACGGCGTGAAGCACTACATCACCAACGGCTCCGACGCCGAAGTGGTGACGGTGGTGGCGGTTACGGACCCGGAGAAGGGGACGCGCGGCGGCGTCACCGCGTTCCTGGTGGACCGCCGCGAGACGCCGGGGGTGGTGGTGGAAGAGGTGCAGAAGACGATGGGGACGCCGCCGTACGCGCAGGCCCGCCTCCGCTTCGACGGCGTGCGCGTGCCCGCCGCGAACGTGCTGGGGAAGGAAGGCGACGGCTTCCGGCTGGCGATGAGCGCGCTGGACCACGGCCGCATCGCCGTGGCCGCCGGCGCGCTGGGGCCGATGGGGCGGCTGATCGGGATGATGGTGCAGCGCGCGAAGGGGCGCGAGCAGTTCGGCGGCCCGATCGCCCAGTTCCAGGGCGTGCAGTGGATGATCGCCGACAGCGAGACCGACCTCTACGCGGCGCAGCAGGTGACGTACGACGCGGCGTGGCGCCTGGACCAGGGCGAGCGCGTGACCCGCCAGGCCGCCATGGCCAAGCTCTTCGCCACCGAAGCCGTGGGCCGCGTGGCCGACCGCGCCGTGCAGCTCTTCGGCGGGCAGGGGGTGATGGAGGAGGGCCCCGTGCAGCACATCTACCGCGACGTCCGCGTCATGCGCATCTACGAGGGGACGAGCGAGATCCAGCGCCTGGTGATCGCCCGGGAAGCGCTGAAGGGGTGAGTGCGAGATGCGGGTATCTACGCCCCAGGCGGGTGTGGAATCGATGCCCCACACGGCCGCGTCGGCCGGGCGAAACCGACGAGATCGGCGCCATTGCTGGGCCATCCAGGGTCACCACGGCGGCTCGGCGCTTGCACGAGCTTCCGCTTCGTAGCGCACCTGGCGGGACTTTCCAGTAGTCCAATCCTTCTCGATCGACGGCCCCCTTACCGCCCGCGTGACGGGCGTGTGCGTCCGGGGGAACGCCATGACGTAAGCACCCCGCGTCCCGGTGGGCAGCCGATACCGCCGCGGGGCCGCGACCCGAACATTCTTGCCTCGTACGCGATTTACGCCATATTTCCCTGGCTGAGCACCGCTGGGCCTTTTCTTGTGCATTCCCCGGAAAACCGCCGAAGGCAAATCATGATGATTCCACTTCTGGCGCGTCCCGCGCCCCAGCCGGCGGCTTCCGCATCCTCGGCTCCCGCGCCCGGCCACCCTCCCCGGGCGATGGGGCTGAACCGGATCCAGGTGGTCGCCATCGTCGCGGTCTTCCTGTGCGTGGCGGCCACGGTGGGGGCGGCGGTCACGGGGATGGACCTGAACAACGTGCGCATCCCGATCGCCGGCATCAGCCTTCTCTGCGCGTTCATGTCACCTGCCTCGCTGCCGGATTGGCGTGGGAAGGCGGGGTTCGTCGTCTTCATGCTGTTCACCGCCTTCGTGGTCCTCCGGGAAGACCCCACGGCACGGCCGGCGGACGACTACCTGGACGACGTCCCGGCGCCTTCCCGCGGCAGCCCGCAGTCCACCGGGACGGCCGTTCGGCGCGGGAATGCGGCCGCCGCTCACCTGAGCCTGGGCTCGGCCGCGGATGCGCCGGACGCGCGCGGCGCCGGGCTGCACGTGCCGGAGCCGCCGCGCTTCGCGGCGACCGAGGCGATCTCGCTGCGGCTGGACAGCATCCGTGCGACCAACGACGGCTCCCCGGGCACCTCGGACTGGCGGTTCGACGTGTACGTGAACCGGCACCTCCAACTGCCGCTCGGCCGGCGGACCTTCCACGATTCGCCGCGCCAGCGCCCGAGCGCCTTCACCCGGGCGGCGACACCGATCGTCCCCGCCGCCCTCGCGCAGAATTCGCTGACCGTGCAGGTCCAGGGGATCCGCTCGGCCCTGTTCGGCAACTACGTGGCGAGCGGCTGGAGCGAGCCGGTTCCCCTGGCCGAGCTCGAGCACGGCCAGGCGAAGCAGGTCGTCGTCGCGGTCCGCGCCGACGTGGTGGAGCACGGCGACTTCAGCTTCTTCTTCACGATCCGCAGACCGTAGCCGCCCGCGGCAAGACCCTCCTTCCGGCTGCACCGATCCATCCGGTCCATCAGCGGAAGCGGTCGCGCGCCCGTGCGCACCGGCCCGCCCTCCACGGCAGCTCCCCCCTGACACCCGCCATGTTCACTCCGAAGCCGGTCGACCGCCGCGTGGAAGGGATCGGCGAGCTGACCTGGATGAACAACTGGAAGCACGTCGCCATGATGCCGTTCATGCCGCCGTTCCGCTTCCGCGACCACCCCGGCGACCGGGTGCCGCTGACGGAGCTCGCGCGGATCCTGGGCGTGAGCGGGCCCGGGATCGAAGAGAGTCTGCAGCGCCACGAGCGCGTGCTCACCGCCCGCTGGCGCACGGCCTACCTGCTTTACCTCATCGCCGTGCTGGTGATCACGGGGCTGATGCTGCTGGGGTTGGTCAGCCTGGAAGAGACCCTGCAGACTTTGTGGGATGAGGACCCGGTGGCGGCGGCGGCGGGCGGCCTGGCGCTGATGGTGCTGGCGTATCTTTATGCGGTGGGTTCGTTTCGCGCCGCGACGCTGCTGTCGGACCGGTACTACGCGGAAACGCTGTCCGCCATCTCGGCCCTCTACATCCTGGCGGAGCTTTGCCGCGACGAGCCGATCACCTCGCCCGTGGTCAAGCGGATGCTCCTGATCCGGATGGGCTACCTGGCGCGTTCGCTGCTCCTGCTGTCGTTCCCGCTGCCCGTGGGAAGTGCCACCCAGACGTGGGTGACCGCGCATTTTGCGGAGATGTTCGATTACGTGCGCGAGCGGGAACGGTGGGTGCTCGCACCGGTCGCCGCGACGGCCGAGGTGCTCCGGCAGGACCTGGCATTGCTCGCCCCCATCCTGGTGCTGGGCACGTACGGCGAGTTCTCGTGGCCGACGGAGCCGCGCAAGCGCCACCTCCCGCCTCGGTCGAAGACCGCCGTCACGCTGGTGATGCTCAAGCGCGGGCTGGGGTTCATCCTCCCCGTGGTCGTGCTCTCCTTCGCCTTGAAACCCGGGGTTCTGCCGCCGGGGGTCGCGCCCAGCATCATCCTGTTCGTCCTGCTCACCTGGTTCCTGCTGGCGGTGAACGGGATGTTCCGGCTGGGCGTGATCGAGTCGTTCGTGAACGTGGCGAAGGCGATCAAGGACCTGAAATAGGAAATCGTCCGATTTATACGGGGTGCGAAAGTTGGTGCCGGAGCCCGGGATGGAAGAGCCGGATGCGGGCGTGTCCCTCCGCTGCGCTCCGGGCCGGGCTTCGCGCGCCGTAGGCAACGATACCGCCGGCGCGCCATGGCCCCGGCTCGTTCCCTCGACGATGGACGCCGGCGCGCCGGCGTCTCGGCCCTCCGGGCGCGAATCCCTCACGCAACCGCCACTCGAGGAACGGACTTCGTGGGACCCGTATTACATCCCCTCGGGCAGCCGCGCCCGCGCGAGGCCGTCCATCCGTGCGGGGAAGGAGTCGGGCGGGGCCGCGTCGGGCGGGGTGACGGGGCCGACGGGGGAGGCGCCGGGGCCGCCCAGCACCTTGCGCGCGTAGCCGTTGGCCGGGTCGCCGCCCGCCTTGCGGATGCGCGCCACGGTGCCGATGCCGCGGTTGTAGGCGTGCAGCGCCGTGCGCACGTCGCCGCCGTAGAAGCGCAGCAGCCAGCGGAAGTAGCGGAAGCCCAGCCGCAGGTTGGTGTCGGGGTCGTACAGCCGCTCGCGGGTGATGCCGGGCTGCAGCTCCCTGGCCGTCGGCAGCATGAGCTGCGTGAGGCCGATGGCGCCGACGGGGCTCACCGCGCGCGGGTCGAAGGCGCTCTCCACGCGCACCAGCCGGAACGCCAGCTCCGTGTCCACCCGCTCCGCCCGTGCCGCGCGCTCGATCGCGTCTGCCAGCTCCATGTCGATCCCGTACTTCCGCGCGTAGGCGGCCACCACGCGCTCGCGCGCCTCGGCCGCGCGGGCGGCGGCTACGGCGCGCCCGGCGGCGTGCGCCGCCCGCACCAGCAGCCCCCGCGTGGGCGGAAACACCAGCAGCACCACGGCCGCCGCGAGCGCCATCCATGCGCGGCGGTCCACGCGCAGCTTCGGGAGCTTGCGGCGGGTTCGGGGCGTGCGTCTGCGGGTGGGGCGTCGGGACAAGGGCGCGGCTCCATCGGTGTGCGGGGATGACGGAAGTCTAACGCGTTTCCGACGTTCGGTCACGTCCCGCCACGCGCACCGCCAACGGCGAGACACCCGACTCGACGGCCGCCGAGGGTTTTTCCATCGCGCCTGCAAGTCCGCTTCGCGCCGGATCGTGAAGCGCTTCCCTTCTTCCAACGGATATCCTAGACTCAGGCGCGACCCGCGCTTCCCCTGCGCGAGCGAGCGCATCCGGCACGATGGCGAGATCAAGTCCCGATCACGACCAGACGAGGATACGCTCCAATCCGCCGTCGCCGACATCAACCCACGATCGAATGGAGAACCTGATGCGCAAGCTGACGCTGGACCCCGAATCCCTGCGCGTGGAGTCGTTTCTCACCGCCGCCTCGCCGGCCGGACGCGGGACGGTGCGGGGCGCGCAGATCGGTGTGGCGACGGTACCCGAGCTGCCCATCGGCGTCGACACCGGGTGCACGGCGCCGTGCATGAGCAACCAGTCCGAGTGCCCGATCCAGAGCTGCGGAAGCGACTGCGATCCGGACGGAGTGGGATTCCGGGTCTGAAGACGTCTTCGGAGGGGGCGGTGCGGGTCAGCCCGGGAGGCGGTCGAGCGAGGCGCGCAGCCCGGCGGCCAGCGCCGCGTCGCCGCTCACGATGTCGTGCCAGGTGAGGTCGATCCCCTTGCGCTTCCCCTTCACCACCAGGTGCAGCCCCTCGGGGGTGAGGGTGACGACGTAGGCGGTGCCGTCGATCTCCAGCTCGCGCTTCAGGGGCTTGTCCAGCTTCGTCGCCATGACGGAATCCGCAGCGTAGGGGAGATCAGGAGCCGGCGCGCACGGGGGCGCCGAACACGCGCGGGGCCAGGCAGCGCACGTCGCGCGGCCCGGGGTCCAGCACGAGCTGGTCGATCACCAGGCGCACGCCCAGCACGAGTTGGGCGTTGCGCTCGGCGCAGCGCAGCGCGCCCAGGCCGCTCACCGCGCCGAACAGCCCCACCTCGCCGGCCGAGACGGCCACGCGCACCCGCCCGGGCCCGATGGTGGGCTCGGCGGCGAGGCGCGCCTCCACCTCGCGCTGGATGCGCGCGTCGTCGGTCT
>DASQLJ010000472.1:0-9934 GCA_035630095.1 Longimicrobium sp. | reverse complement strand
TGCGGCCGGGCCTTCGAAGGACGGGTCACGACGACCGACGAAGCCGACCGCGCCTTCGCAGCGAGCCGGCTGGTCATGCACGTACGCTCCTGCCGCGACGACGAGATCCGGATTCCCTTCCACGTCGGCGAGGACCGATCGCGGACCTGGGTGATCAGCCGCACCGCGAGCGGGCTGCGGCTCAAGCACGACCATCGCCACGCCGACGGCAGCGAGGACGCCGTGACGCAGTACGGCGGCGACACGCGCAGCGCGGGCTCCGCGACGCGCCAGGAGTTCCACGCCGATGCGCACACGGCCGCGCTCATCCCGGCCGCGGCGGTCAACGTGTGGACGGTGGAGGTGATCCCCGGCGAACGCTTCGCCTACGCGCTGCGCCGCGAGGGCACCGACCGCCGTTTTCGCGTGGAGTTCGACCTGACGCGCCCGGTTGCGCCCCCGCCCGCGCCCTGGGGCCACGCGGACTGATGCCCGGCGCCGCACCCTCCCCGGCGCTCGAGCGCGAACCCGCGCGGTTGCTGCACGTGCAGCAGCCGCGCGGGTTCTCTCATACCGCGTCGCAGAGCTTCGTTCGGGGATGAAGATCGGAACGGACGTGTCTCACGCAGAGCAGCAGGGGAGCGGAGAACAACCCATCTCCCTGCTACTCCGCTGCCCTGCGTGAGATGCTTCAGGAGCCCGGGATGACGATGGGTGGCGCCCTGCGGGCGGACCCGTTATCGCCGCTCACCTGCGGAGACCGGCAGTGTTTCCGCCTGCGTGCGCAAGCGCGTGAACACGGTATCGAATCCGATTCCGGCGGTGAACGCGATCAGCGAGGCAGATACGAACTGGATCTTGTCCGTTCCCTTCACGGTCCCGGTCGTCACCTCCAGCACGGCCGGCGCGCCCACGAACTGTGGGATCAGGTAGGCGAGGCCCACCACCAGCCCGGCCACGCCGCCGAGCAGGAGCGACATCGTCGCGGCCGTTTCACTCGATGTCCACACGACCGCCCTGACGAGCGCCCCCGTGGCACCGGAAACGACGAGGGCGGCGAACATGATGAACGGGTACTGTGCGGGCGGGGGCGGCTGCGCCACGCCCACGTACAGCAGCGCCAGCAACGCCACGAAGGCGGCCCCCGCCCATCTCGCCCTGTAGCTCTCGGAAATGACTCTCCGGTAGGCGATTTCCTTGCGTCGTGCCTCCGCGCGCTGCCGCGCGTACTCCGCGTATCGGTCCCGCAGCCACGCCACCAGCTCGGGCGGCCGCAGCCTGCTCGCGGAGGGATAGCTCTTTGACTCACGGGCAAGGTCGGCCCATATCACCTGCGCGGAACCCGCGAATGCGTCGATGGCGAGGACCGGCAGCTGACGGGCAAGCGCGATGTGTCCCGCGATCAACGTGGACTGGCCCCCGGCCATCAGCAGCACGGCATCCACGTCCTCGGCCTCCACCAGCGATCGATAGAAGAATTTCTCCCAGTCCTGGCCGATAATGATCCGGGGATCGAAAACCTCGCGGTGCGTTGCTTCCTCGGCAAAGACCACGCTGCCCCGCTGTGACTCCGGGTATCGCACCCGAATGGAGTTGGCGGCACGAGAGCCGGGCGCGGCGATGTAGCCGCTCACGACGTAGGGCTCCAGCGAATTTTCGTTCGAGAAATAAACGACGAGCCCGAACCCAGCCGTGGCGAGCGCGGCGCCGAGCTCACCCGCCATCGCGATGGCCGGGCCGCGGATGGCTGGCGCCGAATTGTAGAATCCGCCGATGACCGCCACGAACGGCATCGTGTCGTCCGCCATTCAAGTCTCCTTCCGCAATGTGCGCAGGGATTGGATGATGCACGTGGGGGCCGAGGCGCCCGGGTTGCCGATCACTCTGGCAGGTGGCTGAACCGACGGGGCGCATGCTCGGGCGCGGGGAGCGCTTCGATGAGAATATACTGTTTGCGAGCGGATCCAGGGTAGGAAATCGAGAGATTCGCGTGGTCGGCGTTCTGCGGGCCGTGGATAGTCCCTATCTTCGGCGGATGGCTCGGACTGGGCTGATCCTGTGGTGCTCACGCGGACGCCGTGGAGGCGTGATGGAGGTTTCCGAGGTCGTGATCGCGCTGCTGCTGGGCGGCGCGGCGCTCGCGGCGGTGGCGCGGCGGATCGGCGCGCCGTACCCCGCGCTGGTGGCGCTCGCCGGGGCGGCGCTCGCGCTGGTCCCCGGCCTGCCCACGCTGGTGCTCGATCCCGAGCTGGCGCTGGCGCTGTTCGTCGCGCCCGTGCTGGTCGACGCCGCCTTCGACGCCTCGCCGCGCGACCTGCGCGCGAACTGGCGCGCCGTCGCCGGGCTCGCGCTGGGCGCCGTTGCGCTCACGATCGCGGTCGTCGCCGTGGTCGCGCGGCTGCTGGTTCCCGGGATGCCGTGGGCGGCGGCGATCGCCCTCGGCGCCATCGTCGCCCCGCCCGACGCGGCGGCCGCCACCACCGTGCTCAAGCAGCTCCGCCCGCCGCACCGGCTGCTGGTGATCCTGGAGGGGGAGAGCCTCTTCAACGATGCGAGCGCGCTGCTCGTCTACCGCCTGGCCGTGGGCGCCATGATCGCCGGCTCCCTCTCCGCGGGGACCGTGCTGCCGACGCTGCTGGTGATGACGGTGGGCAGCGTGGTGCTGGCGCTGGTGCTGGCGCGGATCACCCTCGCCATCAGCGCGCGCATCCGCGACGTATCGACCGCCGTCGTGTTCCAGTTCTGCGGCACCTTCGGGGTGTGGATCCTGGCCGAGCAGCTCCACCTCTCGGGGATCATCACCATGGTGGTGTACGCGATGGCGGCGTCGCGCCGCGCGGCCGAGATCGTGCCGGCGCGGATCCGCATCCCGTCTTGGGCGGTGTGGGAAGTCGCGGTGTTCGTGCTGAACGTGCTCGCGTTCGTCCTGGTGGGCTTCCAGCTCAAGTCGATCGCCGAGCGCGTGACGGGGGCGACGGGGGCGCGGTACGCGATGATCGCGGCGGTGGTTTGCGTGGCGGTGATCCTCGCGCGCATCGCGTGGGTGACGGCCGCGGCGGCGTTCAGCCGCTGGCGCTGCCGCCCGCGCGCGGACGGGACGCCCGGGCCCCGCGACGCGGTGGCGCTCAGCCCGGGCGGCGCGGCGGTGGTGGGGTGGTGCGGGATGCGCGGCACCGTGACGCTCGCGGCCGCCCTCGCGCTGCCGACGGGCGCGCACGGCGGCGCCGAGTTCCCGTACCGCGACCTGATCATCGTCACCGCGTTCGGCGTGGTGCTGGGCACGCTGGTGCTCCAGGGCCTCACCCTGCGCCCGCTGATGCTGCGCCTGGGGCTGGAGGACGACGGCAGCGTGGAGCGCGAGGTGCGCCTCGCCCGCGTCGAAACCCTGCGTGCAGCGCTCGCCGCCGCCGAGGAGTGCCCGGCGGCCGAAACCGCCGCGCTCGTCCAGCACCGCTACGAGCTGCAGCTCAGCCGCGCGGAGGCGGCCGTCACGATGTCCGGTGCGCCGGCGGAGGCCGCGGACCGCGACGGCCAGGACGCCGACGAGGCGGTCGTGCGCGCCGCGACCCGCGCCCAGCGCCGCCGCCTCGTCGCCCTCCGCGCCGACGGCACCATCGGCGACGCCGCCTTCCAGCGCGTCGAGGAAGAGCTCGACTGGGCCGAGCTCGACTGGGCCCGGCTGGTGCAGGCGGGCCAGCGGGAGGACGGAACGGCGTAGTATAGCAGCCGCAGTAGACGTCGATCGCGACGCAGGGTGGGTCTATCCCCATCGCACGGTTTGCTGATGAATATTACCTTCAGCTTCTAAGTCGGCAGATCAACTCGAGCAATTGGAAACCCCACGCGGGTGATCACACTTCGCATCAACTTTCGGCAACCCTCATGAATCGTGCGAATTGGAAGCCATGGATCAGCAGCTACAACTGGCCCGCGTGGACGTGCCCGACATGCCACTCCGGAACACTGCAGCTTGATCGCAAGTCCGTTGTAGAACGTGAAACCGCGAAATCTCGGCGCGATCGAAACAGCGAAGACTGGGATCCCGCCGGGATCTTCAATAACTTCACGGCGTGGTTAAAGTGCTCAAAAGCTACTTGTGGCGAGGTTGCGCTCGTAGCAGGCAGCAGTGGTGTAGATCCAACCGAGGGTGCAGAAGGCGAGTTGGAGTTGGAGGAAGTTTATTCTCCCCGCTTTGTAATGCCTATGCCCGACATCATTGCCATTCCAGCAAAGTGCCCCGAAGCAGTTGCTGCTGAACTGAGGTCTGCGTTTCGATTGTTTTGGCTCGACACCGGAGCTGCTGCCAATCGACTCCGGGTTGCCTTGGAAGCGCTGCTCGACGTGCCTGGGATCAGGCGACGCCAGCGAGTCCCAGGGAAAATTAAGGACTTGTCGCTACATCAGCGGATCATCGAATACGAAAAAAGAGAACCTGTAGTAGCGGCCCACTTGATGGCAGTAAAGTGGCTCGGCAACACAGCCAGTCACGAAAGTGGCGTATCACAAGATGCATTGCTCGACGCCCTTGAAATCGTTGAGCATGTTTTAGACGAGATAATCGATCAACGATCAAAACGCGTTTCGGAACTCGCAAAGAAACTGACGGACGCGCATGCCCCAAAGCGGGCGAAAAAGGATACTTCAACACGAAAGCGGTCGTCGGCATCGTAATCTTTCCGCCGCAGTTCCGTGCCAAGCGCCGGCGCTGCGTTAATACGCAGCGCCGGTTCGTCGCCTGCGCCAATACGAGACAGCGGTCAGCGCGGCCAGGCCGGCCCGCACCCTGTCGGCTGGTAGGTGTCGCTGATGTTCAGGAGCTTCCAGCGGCCGTCGCGGCGGGCCAGGTGGAAGGCGTCGAAGCCGCAGTGCGAGACGGTGGTGTCGCGGCGGACCTGGTATTCGGCCCAGACGCTGGCCAGGTCGCCGCTCACGTGCACCACAGGGTTGCGGATCGGCTCGTCCACGCCGGGCTGGCCGGGCTGCGTGACCGCCTGGATGAACTGCGCCGCCGTCATCACCACCACGCGCGTGCCGCCGGTCCGCGTGGGGCGGATCAGCGTGAGGCGCGTGAGCGAGTCCACGTACATGTTCATCGTCGTGGTGTCCTTCATCCGCAGCGCGTCCATGAAGCTGTTGATGGAGGCGAGCACCGCGGCCCGCTCCTGCTCCGTCGTCTCTCTCGCGCCGAGCGTGGCGCCGCCGGTCGTGGACGGGGCGGGCGACGTCTGCGGCTGGCAGGCGGCGAGGAACGGGAGCAGCAGGAGAGCCAGGTAGCGTCTGCGCATGTGCGTGCGTGTGCGGAGGGGAACGGATCCGCCTCCCGGGAGGCGGGCGCGGACGGTCGGCAGCGACCGTGCGTTGGGATGGGTGAAAGCTACGCGGCGACGCGGCAAGCCGCCAAGGGTCCGGCTCGATCGGCACCGCGCAACGATCCGCTCGACGAAGACATCGGCCCCGGCGAGAGAGCTCGCCGGGGCCGTTCGTCATCGACCGAATCAGCAAAGTGCGTTACCGCGACAATGTTACGGACGCACCGCGTAGTGCAGGCCGACCACGCCGGACGGGTAGGGCGTCGCGGACTTCAGCTCGAACTTCGCGAGCACGCCCTCCGGCAGCACGCGCTTGCCGCTCCCGAGCGTGATCGGGTAGACGAGCAGGTGCAGCTCGTCCACCAGGCCGTGCTGCAGCAGGGCGTGCACGAGCTGGCTGCTGCCGTCCGTGAGGATGTTCTTGCCGGGCTGCGCCTTCAGCGCGCGCACCGACTCCACCACGTCGTCGCGGATGATGGTGGTGTCGCGCCACATCGGCTTCTCCAGCGTCTTCGAGACGACGTACTTCTTCGGCCCGTTCATCAGGTCGCCGAAGAAGTCGCCCTCCGGCATCGGCTCGAACGCCTCCGCGTGGGTGACGTAGGTGCGCCGCCCCAGGAGGAACGCATCGCAATCCTGCATCATCTCCACGAAGCTCTTCCCGATGTCGTCGTGCCAGTAGGGAATCGTCCAGCCGCCGTGCTCGAATCCACCGTCGCGGTCCTCGTCCTTGCCGCCGGGCGCCTGCATCACGCCGTCCAGGCTCATGAACTCCGAAACGATCAGCTTTCTCATCGCGCCTCTTCCGTAAGGGGTTGTCGATGTGGTGATTTCTCGTCGTCCAGCGTGTCAAACGAGGTCTGGAGGCGGCGCACCGTCCGCCGAAAGGCGGCGCCTCTCCACGCCGCCGGCCGAGGTCACGCCGCGACGAGCGACTCGGGGCGGAGGTAGCGGCTGGTGAGCGACTCGGCGCAACCGAGCAGGTCGGCGGGGGGGCCGGCGAACATCACGCGGCCGCCGCGGCTGCCTCCCTCCGGTCCCAGGTCGATGATCCAGTCGGCGTTGCGGATCACGTCCATGTTGTGCTCGATGACGATCACGGTGTTCCCGCCGTCCACCAGCCGGTCCAGGATCGCCAGGAGGTGCGCGGTGTCGGACATGTGCAGCCCGGTCGTGGGCTCGTCCAGCACGTAGATGCTCCCCTTCTTGTGCAGCTCGCTGGCGAGCTTGATCCGCTGGCACTCCCCGCCCGACAGGGTGCTGAGCGGCTGGCCGAGGGTCAGGTAGTCCAGCCCCACGTCGCTCATCGCCTGCAGCTTGCGCACGATCTCGCGGCGGGTGAAGAAGGCCAGCGCCTGCGCCACCGTCAGCGCCAGCACGTCGGTGACCGACTTGCCGTCGAGCGTGTACGCCAGCACCTCGTCCTTGAAGCGCCGGCCGCCGCACACCTCGCACGGCGTCTTCACCCCGTCCAGGAAGGCCAGGTCGGTGTAGATCACCCCCGAGCCCTTGCAGTTCTCGCACGCCCCCTTGGAGTTGAAGCTGAACAGCCCCGCGTCGACCTTGTTGGCCGCCGCGAACGCCTTGCGCACGTCGTCCATCACCCCCGTGTAGGTGGCGGGGTTGGAGCGCGTGGAGGTGCCCACCGCCGACTGGTCGATCACCACCGCGTCCGGGTGCTGCACCAGGAAGACGTCGTTCACCAGCGAGCTCTTCCCCGAGCCCGCCACGCCCGTGACCACCGTCAGCACGCCGGTGGGGAGGTCCACGTCCACGTCCTTCAGGTTGTTCGCGCGGGCGCCGCGGATCGGCAGGTGCCCGGACGCGCGGCGCACCTCGGCCTTGAGCGGGAGCGCGCGCTGCAGGTGCGTGCCGGTGAGCGTGTCGGCCTCCAGCAGGCCGGCGTAGCTCCCCTCGTAGACCACGCGCCCGCCGGCGCTCCCCGCGCGCGGGCCCATGTCCACCACGTGGTCGGCCACGCGGATCACGTCGGGGTCGTGCTCCACCACGATCACGGTGTTCCCCTTGTCGCGCAGCTTGCGGAGGAGCTCGTTGAGCCGGTGCACGTCGCGCGGGTGCAGCCCCACGCTGGGCTCGTCGAAGATGTAGGTGACGTCCACCAGGCTGCTCCCCAGGTGCTTTACCATCTTGATCCGCTGCGACTCGCCGCCGGAGAGGGTGTCGGTCTCGCGGTTCAGCGTCAGGTAGTCCAGCCCGATGTCGGCCACGTGCTCCAGCCGCTCGGTCAGCGTCGCCAGGATCGGCGCGGCGACGGGGTCGTCGATCTCGCGCAGGACCGGGATCAGCTCGCCGATCTCCATCGCCGCCATCTCGGCGATGTTGCGGCCGCCGATCCGGCAGCCGAGCGCGGCCTGGCTGAGCCGCGCGCCGTGGCAGAGCGGGCACTGCCGCTCGCGGATGTAGGGGGCGACCGCCTTCTGCGTGCGCTCGGAGAGCGTCTTCAGGTCGCGGCGGATGTAGGCGCGCTCGATCTTCTCGATCACCCCCGAGTAGGTGACGTTCATGCTGCCGCCGCCGAACTGCATCTTGAACTTGCGGTCCTTGCCGTACAGCAGCAGCTCCATCTCCTCGGCGGTGAAGTCCTCCAGCTTCCTGTCGTTGTCGAAGTACCCCGACGCCGGGTAGGCGCTCGCCTCCCACCCGGCGAAGAAGGGCACCTGGATCGCCCCCTCGTTCAGCGACTTCGACAGGTCCAGGAAGTCGTCGGCCACGATCCCCAGCTTGCGCCCGATCCCGTTGCACTCGGGGCACATCCCCTGGGGATCGTTGAAGGAGAAGGCGTTGGAGTACCCCACGTGGGGCTGGCCGACGCGGGAGAAGAGGAGGCGCAGCGCGGTGTAGATGTCGGTGATGGTGCCCACGGTGGAATGCGAGCCGCCGCCGAGCCGCTTCTGGTCCACCACCACGGCCATGCTCAGGTTCTCGATGGCGTCGGCCTCCGGCTGCGGGTAGCGCGGCAGGAAGCTGCGGATGAACATGCTGAAGTTCTCGTAGAGCTGCCGCTGGGCCTCCGTGGCGATGGTGTCGAAGACGACGGACGACTTCCCGGAGCCCGACACCCCCGTGAAGATGGTGATTTTCCGCTTGGGGATGCGGAGGGAGACGTCCTGAAGGTTGTTCTCGCGCGCGCCGCGGATCTCGATGAACTCGGTCACGGTCCTCCCTGCGGGGCGAAACGTCCGTGGCCCCTTCCGGAGAAGGGCCACGGGCGGTTGTCCGGAGATGTGCTGGAGCGGGCCGGCGGACAGATTCGGGGTGCTGCCCCCGGCTGTCAACACGGGGCGGGCCCGCCGTCCGAGCCTCCGCGAGCCCTCACCCTGCCGCTTCGCGGCTGTCCCTCTCCCGAACTGCAGGAGAGGGACCTGGGCGCTTCGCGCGGCTACTTCGGCGCACACGGAAGCGCGGTGCTCCCCCTCACCCGCAACGCAGTGGGAGGGATCGGGTGGGCGGGGACGATTGCTGACGTGCAACACAGGGGTTGCATGTTTCACGAGCTCATGGTATGATATGCAACACGAACGTTGCATGTGCGCCGAATCGGGCGCGGAACCTTACCAGCGAGGCACGGAGCCATGACCATCGCAGCCCCGGAGGTCCAGGACATGACCAGCACCGACCGCATCGAGAAGCGGGTCGAGGTTCGCGCCTCGCGGTCGCGCGTGTGGCGCGCGATCGCGACGGCGGAGGAGTTCGGCGCGTGGTTCCGGGTGAACCTCGAAGGGGAGTTCGCCGAGGGCGAGACGACTCGCGGGAAGATCACCATACCCCGCTACGACCACGTGACGGTGGCGCTGCAGGTGGAGCGGATCGATCCCGAGCGGTACTTCTCGTACCGGTGGCACCCCTACGCCGTCGACCCCGCGGTGGACTACTCGGCCGAGCCCACCACGCTGGTCGAGTTCATCCTGGACGAGACTGAGGGCGGCACCGCCGTCACCATCGTGGAGTCGGGGTTCGACCGGATCCCGCTCGAGCGCCGGGCCGAGGCGTTCCGCATGAACGACGGGGGCTGGGCCGGGCAGGCCAGGAACCTCGCGCAGCATGTCTCCTAGCGGCGGGGCGGCGCTGCGCGTGACCGAGGCCGTGCCGGTGTTCGCCGCCCTGGGCGACGCGACCCGGCTCGGCCTGGTCGGGCGCCTCTCGGTCGAGGGGCCGCTCTCGATCACGCGGCTCAGCGAGGGCACCGGGGTGACGCGCCAGGCCGTCACGCGCCACCTCCACGCCCTCGGCGACGCGGGCCTGGTGCGCGACGCCCGGCGCGGGCGCGAACGGGTCTTCGAGCTGGACCTGCAGCGCCTGGACGTCGCCCGGCGCTATCTCGACGAGATTTCCAGGCAGTGGGACGATGCCGCCCAGCGCCTGAAGGCGTTCGTGGAGGAGGAATAACTCGGATACGCAGATCCGTCGGTGGGTCTATCTCACCGGATGGAGTGGTTCATCGGGTGGGCTGGTTCAACCGGGAGCCTCAGCCTCGCTGACCGGCGGCTGAAGCCGCAGCAACAACTTACGAGAAGCCTCGCAAACTGCGCGAGGCTCCACGGGCGCGGTGGGGGCATCGCGGCTCGACGCATCGACGGGGCCGCACGCTCATCCGCAACCACCCGCGGTTGCGTGAGGGATTCGCG
>DASQLJ010000471.1:0-3591 GCA_035630095.1 Longimicrobium sp. | reverse complement strand
CACCGTGCGCTCGCTCCCCGTCGCCAGCTCGCGCTCGAAGAGGAAGACGCCGCCGCGCTTGAAGCTGGTGTACGCCAGCCGCCGCCCGTCCGGCGACCACGCGGGCGACAGCGCGATCGAGCCGTCCGAGGTGACGCGGCTCACGCCCTCGCCGTCGGAATCGACCGTGTAGATCTCCTTGGACCCGCGCCCCGCGGTGACGAAGGCGATGCGCGTGGCCGCCATCCCCGGCTGCCCCGTGGCCCAGCGCACCACCGCGTCGCTGGCGGCGTGCACGGCCATGCGAAAGCCGCGGCTGCCGCGCCCCGGCACGCCGAACGCGCCGGTCCCCTTCACCTGCCCGTAGACGGCGTCGTACAGCGTGAGCCGCAGCGTGGCGCCGTCGCCGGTCTGCGAGACGGTGCCGGCGAGGACCCAGTCGGCGCCGCGCTCGCGCCAGGCGGAGACGTCGGGGCGCTCGCCGGCGGCGGCGGTGCCGGCGGGCGGGTCCTTCATCTCGAAGCGGTCGCTGAGCTCCAGGTCGCGCCGCACGATGGCGCGCACGCTCTCGGCGTCGCCCCCGCCGCCGAAGGGGAGCACCACGAAGCCGGGGGAATACTGCGCCTCGTACGTCATCCGCAGGCGCACGCCGGGGGTGGTGTCGTTCTGGGCGGCGGCGGCGCGCGGCAGCAGGGCCGCCAGCGCGAGGAACAGCGGAACGGCGCGGGAGATGGATCGCACTCGCTTGCGTCTTCAGGTTTGGGGGGTGATGTCCACGCAGACGGGGAGCTCCGCGGCGTCGAACGCACGCGGCAGCGCCCCGAAGGCCTTGTTCAGCCCGGCCTGCTCCACCGCCTCGGTCACCGCCATGCGGAAGGAGAAGCCGCCGCGCACCCGCTTCACGTCGATGTCGTCCACCGAGCCGTCGCGCAGGATGGTGAAGCACGCCTCGGCGGTGCCGGTGCTCCCCTCGGGGCGGCGGAACCAGCGCCGCACCTGGCGCACGATGTTCTCGCAGTAGCCCGCGCTGGGGCACTCGGCGCCGCGCTGCTGCAGGTTCAGCCCCTCGCCGCCCGCGGAGCTGGGATCCGGGTTGCGCCCCGTCGGCTCGCCGCGCGTCCCCGTCCCCGCGCTCGCCGCTCCGCTCCCCGGACCGTTGGACGCGCCCGGCCGCCGTTCGGTTGGCCCGGCCGCGTCCGGCTTCGGCGGCGTGCGCGTCGTCGTCGTCGTCGCCGGACGCGCGGGCGTCGTGGTCGACGGACGCGACGTGGCGGGCGTCGTCGCGGGACGCGGCGGCGTCGGGGTGGGACGCGGAGGGGTTTTAGGCTCCGGGGTGCGCGCGGGTTCCTTCGCCGGCGCGGGGGCGGGCTTCGGCGGCTCCGGCGTCGGCCGGGGAGGAGACGGCGGTGCGGGCGGCGGCGCGGCGGGGGGCGCGGGCCGCGGTTCCGCGGCGGGCGCGGGGGGCGTGTTGCCGCCGACGTTGGGCGCGGGCGCCTCCGCCGGCGGGGGGCCGCGCAGGGTGGGCGGGGGGGAGACGATGTTGACGGCGTAGACGCGCATCCGCGGGTCGCGCGGGGGCTGGTGGGCGAAGCCGCGTTCGGCCAGCACCAGCCCCAGCACGATCAGCGCGTGCAGCAGCGCGGAGCCGCCGATGGCGGTCCACGCCTGCTCGCCGCGCCCCTCGCGCGTGCGCCCGCCCCGTCCGCCCAAGTCCATCTACGGCCCCCCCGCGACGGTTTCTTCCTCGGCGATCAGCCCCACCGTCGCCACGTCGGCCGACTTCATCGCCCCCAGCACCTGCACCACGCGCCCGTACGGCACCCCCTGGTCGGCGCGCAGGTAGACGTTCTTCGCCCCCTGCGCGCGCACGGCCTCGGGGAAGCGCCGCTCGAACTCCGCCCAGCGCACCTCCTGCTGGCCGATGAAGACGGCGCCCTGCCGGTTCACGGTCACGGTCACCCCCTCGTTCGACGGGACGGACTGGGTCCGCGCGCGGGGGACGCTCACCTCCACGCCCCCTTGCAGCATCGGCGCGGTGATCATGAAGATCACCAGCAGCGTCAGGCACACGTCCACCAGCGAGGTCACGTTGATCTCGGCGCTGGGCTCCAGGTGCGTCCGGCGGCGGCCGCGTCGCCTGGGCATGCGCTAGATGCGCCCTTCGCGCGCCAGCGCCCCGATGAACTCGCTGCTGAACCCCTCGAGCTCGCCCATGAACAGGTTCAGCCGGGCGGTGAGGTAGTTGTACCCGATCGCCGCCGGGATGGCGACCACGAGCCCGCCCCCGGTCGCGACCAGCGCCTCGGCGATGCCGGGGGCCACGGCGTTGATGCTGCTGGAGCCCGCGCTGGCCACGCCGATGAACGAGTTCATCACCCCGATCACCGTCCCCAAAAGACCGAGGAGCGGGCTCGCCGTGGCGAAGATGGCCAGCCAGATCAGCCCGCCGGTCAGCCCGTCGCGCTCGTCGCCCTCCTCCTTTTCCAGCACCAGGCGCAGCACCTCGAGCTGTGTGGGAAGGAGCCCCTTCACCTCGCCGCTGCGCGCGGCCGGGCGCAACTCGCCGTAGAAGGTCATCCCGCGCTTGAACACGCGGGTGAACGGGCTTTCGGGGAGCGCCATGATGCTGTGGAACGCCTCCTCCAGCCGGTCGGCCTTCTCCAGCCGCTCCACGAAGCGTTCGCTCTCCTGGCGCAGGCGCCGGAACTGGCGCCACTTGATCACGATGATGGCCCAGGAGATCAGGCTGAAGAGCGCCAGCAGCGCCATGATCAGCTGGGTGGACAGGGTGCCGCCGGCGATCATCCGCCAGACGTTGCCGAACTCGGAGGTGTGGGGCGCCGCCTGCATCATGCGGAGAGGGTGGGGCGAAGCGTCATTCGTCGTCCTTGCGGGCGTTTTCGAGCTCGAAGAGGTAGCGCACGGTGTCCAGCACGCCGGTTCCGCGTCCGTTCCCCGCGGCGTCGCGCAGGCGCGCCGTGGGCGCGTGCAGCAGCTTGTTCATAATCTGCCGGGTGAGCGCGTCCACCGCCGCCCGGTCGTCGTCCGACAGGTGGTTCAGCCGGGCCAGCGCGCGCTCGGTCTCCTGCGCGCGCACCCGCTCGCCGTGGTCGCGCAGCGCGCGGATGGTGGGCACCACCGCCAGCGACGCGTACCAGCTCCAGTAGTCTTCCACCCCTTCGGCCACGATCCGTTCCGCCGCGGGGAGCTCGGCGCGGCGGCGCCCCAGCGAATCCTCCACGATCTGCTGGAAGTCGTCCACGTTGTAGAGGAAGACGTTCTTCTCGTCGCCCACCGCCGTCTCCACGTCTCGCGGGATGGCGATGTCGATGACGCACAGCGGCTTGCGCGCGCCGCGGGGGAGGGCGGCGCGGAAGCGCTCCAGGGTGAGCACGGGGTGCGGCGCCGCGGTGGAGCAGATCACGATGTCCACCTCCGGGAGCGCCCGGTCGAACTCTTCCCAGTGGATCGCGGTGCCGCCCCACTTCTCGGCCAGCTCTGCGGCGCGCTCGTAGGTGCGGTTGGCGACGACCGCCGTCCGCACGCCCTCGCCGCGCAGGCACTCGAGCGTCACCTCGCTCATCTCCCCCGCGCCCAGCACCAGCGCCTGCC
>DASQLJ010000470.1:0-8807 GCA_035630095.1 Longimicrobium sp. | reverse complement strand
CCGCCGGTGGCGTTGGGGTTGTTGAAGGTGAAGCCGCTGCCCTGGAAGGTCGACACGTAGTCGATCTCCGTGCCCTGCAGGTACTGCAGGCTGAACGGGTCCACGAACAGGCGGATCCCCTGGACCTCGAAGATCATGTCGTCTTCGCCTGCCTCGTCCTCGATGTTCAGGCCGTACTGGAAGCCCGAGCAGCCGCCGGGCAGAACGCCCACGCGCAGGCCGGCCTTCTCCGACGCGCCCTGCTCCTCGATGTAGCGGCGAACTTCGGCCGCCGCGAGCTCCGAAAGCGAGATCGGGCCGGCCGGGGCCTCGGTGTTCACCGTCGCGTCCACCGTCGCCACGCTCTGAGTCTGCATCGCTGCCCCCGATTTGTTTAGTTGGCCGGGTGGAGCCAAACCCCACCCCTTCAACGACTTGTACACCCTTGCCGACCCGCAGGTTTCGCGCCGCGGAGCGGATGGTTCACCGCTGAATTATGGGGGTGCGGGCGGGGCGCGTCAATCCTGCGGAGTCGGACGAGCCGCTCCATCGCTCCCCGCCATCCGGATGGTCGTCCTCCCGCCCGCGCCTGGCGCCGGCGGCACGGGGTCAGGGGCCGGCGGCGGTCACGCGCCAGATGATGTTGCCCACGTCGTCGGCCACCAGCAGCGCGCCGGCGCGGTCGATCGCAACGCCCACGGGGCGGCCCCGCGCGTGGCCGTCGTCGCTCACGAACCCCGTGAGCACGTCCACCGGCGCGCCGGAAGGCTTTCCGCCCGCGAAGGGGACGAAGATCACGCGGTAGCCGCTGAACGGGCGGCGGTTCCAGGAGCCGTGCTGGCCCACGAACATCCCCTGCGCGAACGGCGCCGGCAGCCGCGAACCGGCGCTCCAGGCCAGCCCCAGCGACCCGGTGTGCGGCCCCACCGCGTAGTCCGGCGCCAGCGCCGCGGCCACCAGCTCCGGGCGCGGCGGGCGGACGCGGGTGTCCACGTGCCGGCCGTAGTAGCTGTAGGGCCAGCCGTAGAAGCCGCCGTCGCGGACCGAGGTGATGTAGTCGGGCACCAGGTCGCTCCCCAGCTCGTCGCGCTCGTTCACCGCCGTCCACAGCGCGCCGCTCGCGGGCTCCCACGCCATCCCGTTGGGGTTGCGCAGGCCGGAGGCGAACAGGCGGCGGGCGCCGGTGCGCGCGTCCACCTCCCAGATCGCTGCGCGCCCTTCCTCGTTGGCCATCCCCCGCTCGCCCACGTTGCTGTTGGACCCCACCGTCACGTACAGCTTCGCCCCGTCGGGCGAGGCGATCACGTTCTTGGTCCAGTGGTGGTTGATCGGGCCCGCGGGGAGCGGGGTGACCGTCGTGCCCGGCGCGGTGATCCGCGTCTCCCCTGCCCTGTAGGGAAAGCGGACCAGCGCGTCGCTGTTCGCCACGTACAGCGTGTTCCCGACCAGCGCCATGCCGAACGGCGAGGTCAGGCCCTCCAGGAAGGCAGCGCGGGTCTCGGCCACGCCGTCACCGTCGGCGTCGCGCAGCAGGGTGATGCGGTTGGCGCTGGGGACGGCGGCGCCGGCGCGCTTCTGGAACAGCCTGAAGAACCAGCCCTTGATCCCCTTGCCGTCCTCCGGGCGCGGCGGCGCGTTGGTCTCGGCCACCAGCACGTCGCCGTTGGGGAGCACGTACAGCCAGCGCGGATGATCGAGCCCCCGCGCGAACGCGGCGACGGCGGTTCCCGGCGCCGCGGTGGGCGCCTCCCCGGCGGCCCAGCCGCGAGCGGGCGCCACGTGCACCACGGGGATCAGCGAGCGCTCGGGCGCCGGCAGCACCGGCGCCGGCCCCGTGCCCGCCGACACGGGAAGACGCGCTGACCCGCCGCACCCGGCGAGCGCCGCGGCCGCGATGAAGACCGAGATGTGGCGATGGATGGAGATGGACATCGGCAAACCCCCTTGGCGAGCGGGGGAAACGTCTTCGCGACGCCCGGCGCGGAGCGCGCAGGGCCCGAGGACGCGCCGCGCGTTCGCTGCAAGACACTCGCCTGATCCGCGGAATCGTGCGCCGCCGGCTCAGCTCCGCATCGGGATGCCGAAATGCTCCGCGATCCGGCGCGCGGCCTCGTCGGGCGCGAGGTGCGTGTTGTCGATGCGCAAGTGCCGGTCGGGATAGAAGAAGTCGCCGTCGCTGTTGAGCCGGTGCTTCTCCTCCGCGTCGAGAAGGTGCCGCTTCGACCGCTCCAGGTCCCGCTTCGGCCGTTTCTCGGCCAGGCGCAGCTCCGTCTCGTTGCGCAGCAGCCGCGCGTCGAGCGTGGCGCTCAGCTCGGCGAAGTGGATGCGGGCGCCGCGCGCGGGGAAGATCTCGCACAGCCGATCCACGTGGCTCCGGTCGCCCGGGTCTTCCAGCGCCCACACGTAGGTGAAGATCAGCCCCGGCAGGTCGCTGGCCGCCACCTCCTCGAAGATGCGCGTGCGGAACTCCGACAGCAGGCGCTGGAAGGCCGGGGTGCCGAACGGGAAGAAGCGAAGGACCAGGTCGATGGTCATGTGGTTGTGGAAGAGCCGCAGCCCGGTGAGCCGCTCCAGCTCCATCCCCACCGTCATCTTCCCCACCGCCGGCGGCCCGAGGACGATCACCAGGTCCATGTCAGCGGACACCGCGCGTGGACTGGCGGTACGCCCAATCGTAGTACGGCATGCGCAGGAGGGTCCGCCGGGTCGGCGCGCGGGAGAGCGCGAGGGCGCGACAGGCGGATGCGTCGCCGCGCCGGGGACAGAGGGCGTCGGGAGAGTTGAAGAACGGCTCGCCACCCGCTCGCCAGACGATCGCGGTGCGGCCGCCGGGAGGCGCGTCGGCCGGCGGAAGCGTGTAGAGCCCCAGGAACATGTGGAACAACACCGTCGCGGTGATCACGGCGAAGGCGACCCACACCACGACCCTCGGCCCACGAGGCGGCTCGGACATATCGATTTCCGGGAGAGATTCGAAGGACGCCAGTCGCTCCGCAGCACCTGAACGGCTGATCAGGAGCCTGACTCGATGACGAGATCGGCGGCGGCAGCCAGGTCGGCGACGATGGGGACGTTCGCCGCCTCACGCTCCACGCCCGCCTCCGTCTGCTCGCTGCGGACGAGGATGGCGCGGGCGCCGAGGGGGGCGGCGGGGGCCACGTCGCGCAGCCGGTCGCCGATCAGCCAGGAGCGGGCGACGTCGAGGCCGTGCTCGCGCGCGGCGCGGAGGAACATCCCCGCGCCGGGCTTGCGCATGTCGTCGGGGTCCGGCGCGTCGGGCGCTAGCGGGCAGTGGTACTCGGCGTCGAGCCGCGCGCCCTCGGCCGCGAGCAGGTCGACGAGGCGGCGATGGACGGCGTGGTAGTCGGCCTCGGCGAAGTAGCCGCGGCCGATGCCGGACTGGTTGGTGACGAGGACGACCAAGAAGCCCGCGCGGTTCAGCGCCGCGACGGCCGCGCCGGCGCCGGGGAGCAGCTCCACGCCGGCGGGATCGGCCAGGTAGTGGCGATCGTGGATCAGCGTGCCGTCGCGGTCCAGGAAGACGGCGGGGCGGCGCTCGCCGGGCGGGGGCGGCTGCGTCACGGGGGTGGCGGAGTCTGCTCACCGGCGACTGAAGTCGCGGCAACAACTACGAAAAGCCTCGCAAACTGCGCGAGGCTCCCCGGTGCGTCGGTACCATCGCGGCTCGATGCCAAACGATTCTCACTCCGTTGTCATCCTCGGGGACGACGACTCAGGACGACGGGTTCATCCTGATGCATGGGAGATATCGAGGGAAACGCACGGACGCGTGAGGGATGCGCGCCCGGAGGGCCGGGCCGCGGCGGCGGGGCAGTTTCCGCCGCCGTGGCCCGGCGCCGTTGGGCACGGCGGTATCGTGCCCTACGGCGCGCGCAGCCCGGTTCGGCGCCTCGGCGCCGAACACGCCCAACCCCCGCCCGTGGCCCTTCCACGTCGACGGAAAGATCAGCCGGCGGTGATGTTGAAGCCGGCGTCCACGTACATCGTCTCGCCCGTCATGCCGGTGGACAACTCCGACGCCAGGAACAGCGTGGCGCGGCCCACCTCGTCGGGCTCGATCACGCGCTTCAGCGGCGAGCGCTCGGCGGTGATCTTCATCAGGTCGCGGAAGTGCGCCACGCCGCGCGCCGCCAGCGTGTTCACCGCCCCCGCCGACACCGCGTTGACGCGCACCCCGTGCTGCCCCAGGTCCACCGCCAGGTAGCGCACGCTGGCCTCGAGCGCGGCCTTGGCCACGCCCATCACGTTGTAGCCGGGGACGGCCTTCTGCGAGCCGTAGTAGGTCATGGTCACCACGCTGCCGCCGCCCTCCAGCATCGGCAGGAACTGCCGCGTGAGCGCGACCAGCGAGTAGGCGCTGATGTCCATGGCGGTGGAGAAGTCGCCCCGCTGCGTCTCGATGAAGGCGGCGTTCATGGCAGTGCTGGGCGCGTACGCCACCGAGTGCAGGAGGAAGTCGAGCTTGCCGCCCCAGGGCCCGTGCAGGCCGTCGTACAGCGCCTGGATCTGGTCGTCGCGCGTGACGTCAAGGTCGAAGAGGGGC
This sequence comes from Longimicrobium sp., assembly GCA_035630095.1. Classification (GTDB taxonomy): domain Bacteria; phylum Gemmatimonadota; class Gemmatimonadetes; order Longimicrobiales; family Longimicrobiaceae; genus Longimicrobium. Next base: position 4,264 of record DASQLJ010000470.1, on the reverse strand, counting down.
ACGTCGCCCATCTCGGCCACGGTCTTCTGCACGCGGTCGCGCATGATCTCGCCCTGGTAGGTGAAGGCGAGCTGCATCCCCGCGCCGGCGAGCGCCTTGGCGCACGCCCAGGCGATGGAGTTCTTGTTGGCCACGCCAACGATCAGGCCCTTCTTGCCGGCCAGCAGTCCGGCCAGCGGCGAGCTTTCGGCCATGGTTGGGGCTTCCCGTCTAAAAGTTGATGGCGAACGGTCGACGTTCGGTTCGGTCTGAGGTGCTCAGCGCCGGGGCCGCGGCGGCTGCGCCACGGGCGACGGCGCGGTCTGCGGCCGCGGCACGGCCGGCTGTCCCGTCGGCGCCGGCGGCTGTCCGGTCGGCTGCGCCGGGGTCGGCGGCTGGCCGACGGGCGCGCCGGCGGGCGTTGCCGGCGGCTGCGCGGGCGGACGGGCGGCGGGCACACGCGCAGCCGTGTCGGCGCGCTCGGGCGCGGGCGGCGGCGGCGTGGGGGCCGCGCGGGCGGTGCGCAGCTGCACCGTGCCGCCGCCCACCAGCCCCAGCAGGTTGCGCACGCCGCTCACCACGATGGTGTAGTTCGCGTCCGCCGCCAGCGGCTGCGCGGTGCGGACGACCAGCGACTGGCTGGGCACCGGCTCGCCCGGCGCCGTGGGGCGCGCGGCGGCGCGGCCGGTGTCGGGCTGCGGCCGGCGCGAGGCGCCGGTGTCCACGGCCGCGGGGGCGGCGCTGTCCTGGCGCTCCTCGGGGAACGGCCCCACGCGCAGCGCCGCGATGCGCACCGCCGCGCCGTCGGCGCCGGTGATGGTGACCTGCGCGGGCGCCAGCGGCTGCGCGGGGTCCAGGAAGTCGTCGAAGCGCACCTCCACCCGGTCGCCCTCGCCGGACGCGGTGCCGGCCTTGGGCGCGGTGGTGTCGGGGGCGATCAGCGCCAGCCGCCGCGCCCGCGCGGTGTCGCGGCGGGTGACGGTGATGGTGGCGGTGTCCTGCGCCTCGTAGCCCTGGAGCTGCTGGTCGCGGTTGGTGTCGTTGTACGCCCGCACCCGGTAGGTGCCCTCGGGGAGGTACTCCAGCGTCCACCGCCCCACGCTGTCGGGGCGCGTCTCGTAGAGGATCGAGTCGGGCTGGTGCACCGCCTCGACCCGGGCGCCGCGGGCGGGCTGCAGGGTGGTGCGCTCCACCAGCGTCCCCGTCGCCACCGTGCGCACGATCTCGGGGCCGGTGGAGAAGACCACGGTCCGCGGCTGCTGCGTGGCGTTGCCGAACAGGTCCTGCACGCCGCGGTGCAGCGTGACCTTGTAGACGCGGTTCGCTTCCCATCCCCGGCGCAGCTCCACGCGCACCTGGTTGCCGCTCTTGTCCACCACCACGCCGCTGGTGCGCGGGCTCACGGTGACCACCGTGTCGATCCCCTTCTCCGACAGCCCCTCGTCGAAGGAGAAGACGACCGGGCCCACGTACGAGCGCAGCATGGCGAAGGTGTCGGGGCGCGTCTCCTCGAGCACCGGCGCGGCCTGGTCGACCTCGCCGCCGGGCGGGTTCTCCACGTGCGCGCAGGCGCCCGCCGCCAGCGCGGCGGAGGCGAGCACCAGCGCCAGCGAATGGCGGAGGCTCACGAGACGCCTTCCAGCGCGGCCAGCTTGGCGCGCAGCTTCTCCACCTGCTCGCGATAGCCCACCAGCTTCTCGCGCTCGCGCTCGACCACCTCGGCCGGCGCCTTGGCCACGAAGCCCTCGTTGGCCAGCTTCTTCTCCGTCCCCGTGGCCAGCCCCTCCAGCCGCGCCGCCTCGTCGCGCAGGCGCTTGCGCTCGCGGTCGAGGTCGATGACGCCGGCGAGCGGCAGGAACAGCTCGGTCCCCGAGCGCAGCACCGCGCTGGCGCCCACCTCGCCGTTGGCGGCGCCGAACGACAGGTCGTCCACGCGGGCCAGGTCGGCGAGCGCGCGGCGGCCGCCCTCGAGCGTCTCGCGCACCGCGGGCGAGGCGGGGACGGCGCGCAGCGGCACGCGCACGCCGGGCTGGATCCCGTACTCCTGCCGCATCCGGCGCACCTCGACGACCACGTCCTGCAGCTCGGCGAAGGCGGCCTCCGCGGTGGAATCCTCCCAGGAAGACACCGGTTCCGGCCAGCGCGACACCATCAGGCTGGGCGCGTCGCCCTCGGCGCGCGGCAGGCGCTGCCAGACGACCTCGGTGATGAACGGCATGATCGGGTGCAGCAGCCGCATGGCGCGGTCGAGCACCTCGGCCAGCACGGCGCGGGCGGCGTCGCGGCTGGCCTCGCCGGTGTCGCCGTAGAGGCGCGGCTTGGCCATCTCCAGGTACCAGTCGGCCAGGTCGCCCCACACGAAGTCGTAGGCGCGCTGGCCGGCGTCCTGGAAGCGGAAGCGCTCCATCGCCGCCGTCACGTCCCCCGTCGCGGCGGAGAGGCGCGACAGGATCCACCGGTCCGCCAGCTCCAGCGTGTCGGCCACCTGCGCGACGGGGACGCGCGGGGCGTCGCCCAGCGTCATCAGCGCGAAGCGGCCGGCGTTCCAGAGCTTGTTGGCGAAGTTGCGGCCGGGCCCGAAGGCCAGCTCCAGGTCCTGGTAGTTGAGGTACTGGTCCATCCCCGGCCCGGCGCCGGTGATCGCGGTGTAGCGCAGCGCGTCGGCGCCGAAGCGCTCCACCACCTCCAGCGGGTCGATGCCGTTGCCCAGCGACTTGCTCATCTTCCGCCCCAGGTGGTCGCGGACCATCCCGGTGAGGTAGACGTCGCGGAAGGGCACCTCGCCCATGAACTCGATCCCCGCCATGATCATGCGGGCGATCCAGAAGAAGATGATGTCCTGCCCCGACACCAGCGTGGAGTTGGGGTAGAACGCCGCCAGGTCCGGCGTCTTCTCCGGCCACCCCAGCGTGCTGAACGGCCAGAGCCACGAGCTGAACCAGGTGTCCAGCACGTCGTCGTCCTGCCGCAGCGCGCCGCCGCACTTCGGGCACTCGGTGGGGTCCTCGCGCAGGACGACGGTCTCGCGGCAGCCTTCGGCCTGGCAGTACCACACCGGGATGCGGTGCCCCCACCAGAGCTGCCGCGAGATGCACCAGTCGCGGATGTTCTCCAGCCAGTGCTCGTACGTCCGGCCGAAACGCTCGGGGGTGAAGCGCACCTTGCCGTCGCGCCACGCCTGCAGCGCCGGGTCGGCCAGCGGCTTCATGCGCACGAACCACTGGTCGCTGAGGCGCGGCTCCACCACCGTGTCGCAGCGGTAGCAGTGGGGGACGGCGTGCGTGTGGTCCTCCACCCGCTCCAGCAGCCCCAGGTCGCGGAAGGCGGCGACCACGGCGCGGCGCGCCTCGAAGCGGTCCATCCCGCGGAAGCGCTCGGGCGCGGCGTCGCTCATCTCCGCGCCGGGCGTCATCACGTCGAGCGCGGGGGCGCCCACGCGCTGCGCGACCTCGAAGTCGTTGGGGTCGTGCGCCGGGGTGATCTTCACCGCGCCCGAGCCGAACTCCGGGTCCACGTAGGTGTCGGCGACCACGGGGATGCGCCGCCCGGTGAGCGGCAGCTCGAGCTCCCTGCCCACGAGGGCGCGGTAGCGCTCGTCGTCGGGGTGCACCGCCACGCAGGTGTCGCCCAGCATCGTCTCCGGCCGCGTGGTCGCGACGACGAGGTAGGCGCGCCCGTCCGGCAGCCGCGGGAGCGCGCCGGCGTCGGCGTCGTCCGCCAGGGGATAGCGCAGGTGCCAGAGGTGGCCCTGGGTCTCCTGGGGCTCGGCCTCTTCGTCGCTGAGCGCGGTGAGGCAGCGCGGGCACCAGTTGATGATGCGGTGGCCGCGGTAGACCAGGTCCTTCTCGTAGAGGCGGACGAACACCTCGCGCACGGCGCGCGACAGCCCGTCGTCGAGGGTGAACCGCTTGCGCGGCCAGTCGAGCGAGCTGCCGAGGGCGCGGAGCTGGTCGTAGATCTCGCCGCCCGTCTTGTCCACGAAGTCCCACACGCGCCCGACGAACGCCTCGCGGCCCAGGTCGTCGCGCGAGTGGCCTTCCCTGGCGATCAGCCGCTCCACCACGTTCTGCGTGGCGATGCCGGCGTGGTCGCTCCCGGGGATCCAGAGCGCCTCGAGCCCCTGCATCCTCCGCCAGCGAACCAGCGCGTCCTGGATGGTGTTGTTGAGCCCGTGCCCCATGTGCAGCCGCGCCGTGACGTTGGGCGGCGGGATGGGGATGACGTACGACGGCCGGCCGGAGCTCTCGTCGGCGTGGAAGAAGCCCTGCTCCTCCCACCAGCGGTA
>DASQLJ010000469.1:0-2579 GCA_035630095.1 Longimicrobium sp. | reverse complement strand
AGCTCGTTGATGTCGTTCTCCTCGCCGAAGGAACGCACGGCCGGGGCGCCGCCGGGCGCCGCCATCGCCACCGACCCGCACGCCGCGTCTTCCACCCGGTTCCGGCGCGAGAACACGCCGTCGATCCGGTCACACCCGTCGGCGTCGCCGTCGATCAGCGCGCGGACCAGCGCGGGGAAGCTCCTCAGCGAGGGGCCGGAGCAGACGAAGTCGGCCGCGCGGGCGTGCTCGATCAGCTCGCGCCCCATCACCCCCTCGCAGTTGGCGCCGCCCACCACGACCACCACCTCGGGGTTGCGCGCCCTGATCATCCGCGCCATCGCCAGGGTGGCCACGTTCTGCGAGAACATGGAGGTGAAGCCCACCAGGTGGGCCTGGTCGAGGTCGTAGCGGCCGATCATCTCCTCGAAGTGGGCGGCGAGCCCGGTGCGCTTCTCGGCCACCAGCTCGCGGATGGCGCGGCTGTGCGGCGCGTGGTTCGGGTAGTAGCGCTGGAAGTAGGCCTCCGAGTTGTCGGGCTCGTCGGGGAACGCCACGGCGCGGAAGAACCAGTCGCCCAGCCCCGAGGGGTGGTGGTCGAAGGAGATCAGCTCGTCGTGCGCCGGCAGCCCCACGAAGCGGGCGAAGTCGTGGCTCAGGTAGTGGATCTCCGACTCCACCTCGCGGCCGAAGACCTTTCCCACCACGGCCTCGAGCTGGGTGAGCGCCAGCGAGGGCATGGAGAGGTTGGCCAGCGGCATGTTCACCAGGGCGATCCTGTACATCGTGGTCCGCTTTTCGGTCTGGAGTTCCCCGCCGGCGTCTGCGCCTCGCGCCCGCGAAGGGCGCGTGGACGGGTCGTGTCGTCGTAGCGTCCCTCTAGGCCACCGGCACCGCCGCGGCCGTGCCGGCGGACACTCCCCGGAGCGGGATCCCCCGGCCCTCGGCCAGCGCCGCCTGCACGCCGCGGATCAGCGCGGGATAGGCGTCGAAGGCGATGCGGGCGGAGTCGAGCGCCAGCCGCTCGCGGTTGGTGTGGGCGAGCGCCTCCACCCCCGGCGCGAAGCCGATGGTGGGGACGCCGTGCGTCCCGCACGAGTGCCCGCCGTCGGTGCCGAACTTCCACTGGCGGACGGCGGGGACGCGGCCCGTGGCCGCGTGCACCGCCCCGGCCGCGGCGAGGACGACCGGGTGGTCGTCGCTCATCAGGAAGCCCGGGGTGAAGTTGCTGTGCTCGTCCTCCCACCCCGTCCAAGCGCGGTGGACGACGAGGCCGGGAAGCACCTCCACGCGGAGCCCCTCCATCAACGGCACCCGGTCCTTGAGCAGGGCGCGGATCTGCGTGACCGCGCGGTACTCCTCCCACCCGGGGAGCACCCGCATGTCCAGCGTGATCCGGATGCGGTCGGGGATCACGTTCCCGCTCTTCGGCCACGTCTCCACCATCGTGGGCGTCAGCGTGGCGCGCCCCAGGACCGGGTGCCGGGGCTGCGCGTCCGAGATCTCGCGCAGCGCCATGAGGATGCGCGGGAGGACGAGGACGGGGTTGCGGCCCCGCTCGGGGGCGCTGGCGTGCGCGGCGCGGCCGTGGATCTCCACCGCCAGCTCGGCGTGGCCGCGGTGGCCGGTGCACACGTCGAGGTCCGTCGCCTCGCTCAGGATCACCGCGCCGGGGGTAACCTCGAGCGACTCCATCAGGTGCATCATCCCCCACCCGCCCTTCTCCTCGAAGACGGAGAAGACGGCCAGGATGTCGCCCGCGGGGCGCTGGTCAACGAAGCTGGCTGCGGCGTACACCTGGATCGCCAGCGGGCCCTTCACGTCCATCGACCCGCGACCGTGCAGGCACCCGTCGGCCACGTCGCCGCCGAAGGGGTCGTGCTCCCACGCCTCCACGTCGCCCACGTCCACGACGTCCATGTGCGAGGAGAGGATCACGGCGGGCGCGTCGCCGGTCCCCGCGATCCGGCCGATCACGTTTCCCGCGCGGTCGGTGCGCGCCTGGTCGAAACCGAGCGCCACCAGCTCCGCCACGATCCTCCCCGCCACAGCCCCCTCCTCGCCCGGAAGCGACGGCGTGCGGACGAGCTCCGCGGCGAAGCGGATCGCGCGCTCGAACGACAGGTCACGTCCCATGGCCATCCCCCGCCGCGGGTGCCGGGGCTCGATCCGCCCTGCGTGTCCGCTCGCCGCCGCCTCCCACTTCGCCGAACCGGACGGCGCCGGGCAGGACAGCGCCCGATCGCACATCGCCGCATCCGTCGCCGCGTCCGACGTCGCCGGGACGGACATCGCCGGGACGGACATCGCCGGGACGGACCTCGGCGGGGTCGGCGAGCGACGGGCAGGACAGGGCCGGGTCAGACATACGACCGCGCCTGGAGGAGGTAGAGCTCGGCGTAGAGCCCGTCGCGCAGGAGGAGCTCGTCGTGGCCGCCCAGCTCGGTGACGCCGCCGCCGTGGATCACCAGGATCAGGTCGGCGGAGCGCACGGTGGAGAAGCGATGGGAGACGAGCACCGTCACCGAGCCGCGCGCCGAGCCGGAGCGCGCCTCGCCGGCGTAGCGCTCGAAGAGCGCGTGCTCGGCCAGCGCGTCGAG
>DASQLJ010000468.1:0-2011 GCA_035630095.1 Longimicrobium sp. | reverse complement strand
TCCAGGTCGCCCGTGCGGACGACGGGGACGCGCTGCCCGCTCACCTCGTAGCGCACCCCCGCGCCGGGAAGGCGCCGCGCCACGCAGGAGAACACCGGCGCCCCCAGCTTCAGCGCGAACAGCGCCGGGCCGCGGTGGGTGGAGGCGGGGCGGCCGAAGAAGGGGACGAACACGCCGGCGCGGCGCGCGTCCTGGTCGCCCACGATGCCGATCACCCCGTTCCTGCGCAGCAGCCGCGGCACGCGCGACGGCGCCTCGCGCTGGGTGATCGTCTCCACGCCCAGGTTGCGGCGCAGCGCGTCGAGCCGCGCGTCCACCAGCCGGTTCCCCTGGCGGCGCACGATCGCGGCGATCGGCGTCCCCCGCGAGGCCACGGTGGCGGCGGCGATCTCCCAGTTGCCGTAGTGGCCGGTCACCAGCATCACGCCCTTCCCCTCGCCGAGCGCCGCCTCCAGCTCGTCCCACCCCACGGGCACGGTGCGCTCGACGATTGCCTGCCGGTCGAGCGTGCCCAGCCGCAGGATCGCGGCGGACTCGCGCCCCAGGTGCTCGTAGGTCGCCCGCGTGGTCTCGCGGATCCACTCCTCGGGCTGGTCAGGGAAGGCGTGGCGCAGGTTGTCCTCCACCACCTTCCGGCGGATCCCCAGCGCGTGCACCATCCGCCCGATGCGCCGTCCCACCGCGTCGGCGGCACGCTCGGGGAGGGTGGCCACCGCGGTCTCCAGCGTGCGCGCGAGCGCGTACTCCACGCGGTGCGCCGCCGTGTGCTTCGCGTCCGTCTGCCCGCGCGTGGACGGCGGCACCGTCACGGGCGCGGCCTTCTTCGTCGACTCAGCCATCTACGATCACGACATCCTCTCGAAACCCTGAAATCTGGCGCGGCTCCCGTCTCCCGACCGCGGTTTCTCACAGAGACCCAGCCGCATCCGTCGCCGAGCGTCACTCGCGGGACGTCACGACGCGTCCGAGCAGCTCTTCGTAGCGATCCAGCATCCGCTCCACGCTGAACTCGGCGGCGACGAGGGCCTGGCCGGCGGCGCCCATCCGCGCGCGCTCGGCCGGGTCGCGCGCGAGGCGCAGGAGCGCGGCTTCGAGCGCGGGCGGGTCGTGCGGTGGCACCAGCAGGCCGTGCACGCCGTCCTCCACGATCTCCGGCAGGCTGCTCGCTCGGGCGGCGACCACGGGGATGCCCGCGGCCAGCGCCTCCGCCGCCACCAGCCCGAAGCCCTCCCAGTGCGACGGCACCGCGAGCAGGTGCATGGAGCGCAGCAGCGCGGGGATGTCGGTCTGGTAGCCCAGCCAGTGCACGCGCGGCACGGAGCCCAGCAGCGCCCGCGCCTCGGCCTCCGCCGGCCCCTTGCCCACCAGCACGAGGTGCGCCTCGGGCGCGGCTTCCGCGACGGCGGGCCAGGCGCGGGCCAGGTCGATCAGCCCCTTGCGGCGCTCGAAGCGGCCGATGAAGCCCACCACCAGCGCGCCGTCGGGGAGCCCCAGCGCCGCCGGCTCCGCGCCGGCGAAGAGCGCGGGATCGATGCCGTTGTGGACCACGGTGACGGCATCGGGGCGCAGCCATCGCGCCGCGCCCAGGAGCGTTTCGCGCGTTGCCCGCGAGTTCGCCACGTGCATCACCGGGACCCGGCCGAAGAGCAGCCGGTCGATCGGCGTGCCCCGCAGCGGGCGGTCGTTCGCGTGCCGCACAACGACGGGGATCCCCAGCGACCACGCCGCGGGCCCGGTGAGCCGCACGTCCTTCTTCATCAGCGTCAGCACCACCTCGGTGCCGTAGTGGCGCAGGGCGGAGCGGGCGCGCCACACCACGCGCGGGTGCAGGTCCATCCCCTTCAGGATCGGCTCGAAAGGCGCCACCTCGCGCAGCCGGTCGTACAGCGGCGAGTCGGGCCGGCCGAACACCACCACCTCGTGGCCGCGCAGCTGGAGGCCCACGGCCAGCGCCTCGGTGATCCGGTGCACGCCGCCCCACTGGTACGAGGCGTTGCTCAGGACGATGCGC
>DASQLJ010000467.1:0-4112 GCA_035630095.1 Longimicrobium sp. | reverse complement strand
CTTCGTCTTGACGATCGCGCGATACCGGGTCCGCTTTCACGGATGCCGGCGGGCTACTCCCCACAGATGAACTTGTGCACCAAGTATGTCGCGCGTCGCAGTCCGGGTCAACTGCTCGTGACGGACTCGTTACTTCCTATCCTGATCCGCTGATCCTCGGTCTCCCATACACTTCCGACATGGGGGAATCGGGTGCCGGCGGTTGCGAGCGCAGTCGACGTTCACCACCATGGCGGGTGTCCACCATCCTCGAGACGGAAGGAAACGATGAGCGGAGCGAGCGCGGGGCGGCTGTTCGTGGGGATTCCGTTTCCGGCGGAGCTGCGGGAAGGATTGGAGGACCACCTCCGCGCCACCTTCGGCGAGCGGCTCCCGGGCCGCGCGGTCGTCCCCGCGAACTGGCACCTGACGCTCCGCTTCCTCGGCGACACCCCCGCGGACCGGCTAAGATCGCTCCGGGACGAGCTGCGGCGCGTGGACGCGGGCCCGCGCTTCGGCCTGTCGCTCGCAGGGCTGGGCGCGTTCCCCCGCCCCGCCCGTGCGTCGGTGCTGTGGATCGGCGTCGGCGAGGGAGGCGCGGAGCTGCGCGCGCTCGCCGCGAATGTGGAGGCCGCCGCGGTGCGCGCCGGCTTCGCCGCCGAGCCGAAGCCGTATTCCCCGCACCTCACCCTCAGCCGCCTCAACCCGCCCGCCGACCTGCGCCGCGCCATCGAAGCCGCGCGGCCGTTCGGCGGCCGGATGACGGTGGACCGCTTCGTCCACTTCCGCAGCCACCTCGGCGGCGGGCCGCCCCGCTACGAGCGGATGGAGGAGTTTCCGTTGGCGTGAGGCGGGGTTCAGTCGGCGGCCGCGCTCTCCTCGCGCCCGTCTGCGGCGCGATTCATCGGCTGCGGCGGCTGAGCGGAGGCGATGATCGCGCCGATCTCCTGCGTCGTGGCACCCGTTGCGAGCAATCCCCGGATGAGCAGATCCAGCGAGACGGAGGGACTGCCAAGCTCCATCTTTGCCACGCGCGACTGGCTGGAGCCCATCCGGCGGGCGAGTTGCACCTGGGTAAGCCCGCTCTGCAGCCGGCGTTCTCGCAGCGCATCGCCGAGCTTCAGGTGGATCTCGATGAGCGCGGCTTCTTCGTCGGTCAGGCCGAGGAACTCCTGGACCGTGCCGAACCTCCAGCCGTCTTCCTCGAGCGCCCTGCGGACCTTCTCATCCATGTTTCGCCCTCCATTCCGCCTGTTGAATGCGGCGCAGCCGTTGCCGGCAGTTGTCGATCACCCGGTTCGGCGTCCTGCGCGTCGTCTTCCGGAATACGTCGATGACGTAGACCGCCTCCGGCCGGATCGTATAGATGATCCGCCACGCCCTGTCCTCGTCGGTGATCCGCAGCTCGTGGCAATCCGGACCGATCGACGGCATGGGGCGAGAAAGGGGAAAGGGAAGCAATCGCCCCTGCTGCACCCGGCGAAGCAGTGCCCCCACCTCCTTGCGCGCGGCCAACGAGAACGGCGGGCTCTTCACTTCGCCGTGAGTCCAGATCACCGGCTTCTCAATCTCACCCATTCCGCATCCTATGTCAATTGTGACATAACGCGCCAGCGCGCATGAGATCCAAATCGTGATTCGAACTGGTCAGGAGGGCGCAAAGTACCCGCGTCAACACCGTGTGCACAATGTTCATGTTCGTAGGGTGAGCCATCCCCCTGCTGTTCGTTCTACTTAGAGACAAGCCGTCGCGTGAACAGCCCCATCGACGCGCAACCGACGGCACTGCGGACTCATGTAAAGGATCGATCGTACAACGCGTTGGCAAAGTATTTCGATCTCAGGCTCGACCCCGGTCGCAGGGGCGCGCCGGCACCTCCGGAACGATCCGCGACTGACAGCGGCCACCAGTGGCACGCATCTCTCTGAGCCCCCGTCGCTCCGACGGAGCCTGGGCACAGCGGATGGGAGAACGGGGATGCAGCTCGAGGGGCGGGTGGCGCTGATCACGGGCGCCGGCGAGGGGATCGGGCGGGCGGCGGCGAAGCTGCTGGCGCGGGAAGGCGCGAAGATCGGCGCGCTGGGGCGCACCGTGGAGGACCTGCAGGAGTTGGTGAAGGAGATCGAGGGCGAGGGCGGAGAGGCCACCGTGCTCTGCGCCGACATCAGCAAGCCCGAGGAGGTGGAGGCCGCGGTGAAGCAGCTGGCCGACGCGTACGGCCGCATCGACTTCGTGTTCGCCAACGCGGGCGTCAACGGCGTGTGGGCGCCGATCGAGGAGCTGAAGCCGGAGGAGTGGCTGCAGACCATCGCGATCAACCTCTCGGGCACCTTCTTCACCATCAAGTACGCGGTGCCGCACCTCAAGAAGCAGGGCGGCGCGGTGGTCATCACCAGCTCGGTGAACGGCACGCGCATCTTCAGCAACACCGGCGCGACGGCCTACTCGTCCACCAAGGCGGCGCAGGTGGCGATGGGGAAGATGCTGGCGCTGGAGCTGGCGCCGTCGAAGGTGCGGGTGAACATCGTCTGCCCGGGCGCGATCGAGACCGAGATCGACGAGAACACCGAGAAGCGGCACCTGGAAAAGGTGAAGATGCCGGTGGAGTTCCCCAAGACCCACCAGCCGCTCACCCGGGGCCCCGGAACGGCGGAGCAGGTGGCACGGCTGGTGCTGTTCCTGGTGAGCGACGCCGCCGATCACATCACCGGCACCGAGATGTGGATCGACGGGGGCGAGTCGCTGCTGAAGGGCTGACGCGGCAACCGTTTACGGGGATGGGAAGCATGCCGCAGGACCCGGATCCCGCCGCCGCCGAGAAGGCCGCCGGAGAGCACGGCGACCTTCCGGCCACGCCCGGCGCGGCCTCGCGCGAGAGCGCCCACGGCCACACCGACGAGGGCGTGGACGAGGCGAGCGACGAGTCGTTCCCCGCGAGCGACCCGCCGGCCAGCACGCACACGCACGCCGGCCCGCCGCGGCACGGCTGACGGAGACGGAGGAGCGCCGGTGAAGATCACGCTGCTGGGGGACGAGCGCATCCGGGTGGACGCGCGGGCGGGGCCCATGAGCATCGAGGCCGAGTCGGCCGAGATGTCGTATTCGCCGTACCACATGCTGGCCAGCGGCCTGGCCACCTGCACGCTGTCGGTGCTGCACGCGTGGGCCACCAACGCGAAGCTGTCGACGGAGGGGCTGGCGCTGGAGGTGGCGTGGGCGTTCGTGGAGGACCCGCACCGCGTGGGCTCGTTCCAGGTGGAGATCGACTGGCCCGGGCTGCCGGAGAACCGGCTGGTCGCGGCCAAGCGCGTGGCGGACCTGTGCACCGTTAAGATCACCTTCGCGCATCCGCCGCAGATCACGACGACGGTCAAGCCGTCCACCGTATCGGCCGCGCCCGCGGGAGCGGCGGCATGACCATCCCCGTGGTGCGCTTCGTCTTCGGCGGGCAGGAGTCGCACGCGGCCGGGAGCGGGCGCCCGTGGACGGTGGTGTACGACGGCCAGTGCAAGGTGTGCGGCCGGCTGGTGAAGCTGCTGCGCAAGTGGGATCGTCACAACGAGATCGAGATAACCCCCTTCCAGAACACCACCGTGCTCGACCGCTTCCCCTGGATCCCCGCGCCGGCCTACGCCGAGGCGATGCAGCTGGTCGGCCCCGGCGGGCAGACGTGGCAGGGCGGCTACGCCATCGAACAGCTGCTGGAGATCCTCCCCTTCGGCGGGGTGTTCGGGTGGGCGTTCAAGGTCCCCTTCTTCGGCGCGCTGTTCAACCGCTTCTACCGCTGGTTCGCGCGCAACCGCTACAAGTTCGGCTGCGGCGAGCACTGCGCGCTGCGGCCGCAGCAGCTCGACTTCGGCGACCTGGACGAAGCCGCCTGAGCGGATCGATGTCCGGAGGCGGATGGAAAACGGGATGCGGCGGCGCCACGGTGCAAGTGGCGCCGCCGCTTCGTTTTCCGATCGATTGACGCAAGATGCTGCAAAGGTTAGATTCGGCACCTGTTCGGTCGAACACGCAAACCCGCAGCAGGACGCCCGGTGGAGATCGTCGCCAAGCTCGCCATCCTCGCCGACGCGGCGAAGTACGACGCGTCGTGCGCCAGCAGCGGCGCAAAGGGGCGCCGAGATCG
>DASQLJ010000466.1:0-3733 GCA_035630095.1 Longimicrobium sp. | reverse complement strand
TGAAGGACGTGGCCTACCAGATCCGCACCCCCGAGTTCTGGAACAGCCTGGACCTGCTGGGCGGCAGGAGCACCTACCGGGTGGGCGGCACGTTCAACGACGGCAAGGGCCAGCCCTCGCAGTCGAACGCGGTGTCGCACGGGTGCCCGCCGGCGCGCTTCCGCCGGGTCAACGTGATCAACACCGGGCGGGGCGGCGAATGAGCGGATCTTCTTGACGCGGAGCGGTTTACCAGGGACGCGCGGAAGACGCCCCCGGAGCGGCCCGGACGGGGCCGCTTCGGGGGCTCTCCGGTTGACAAGGGGCGTCCGCACGGGGTAGCTTTGCAAGTTTCCCAGCGACATCCCGCCTCCTCCCAACCTCCTGCTTCGGGGAGTTCGCACCTTTCGATGTTTCAGAACCTAAAGGTCCGCCTGGGCCTGATCCTGCTCTTCACGCTTCTCAGCGTGGGCGTTCTCGCCAGGAACTACACCGCGAAGGACGCCCAGGGCCGGCAGAGCCGCCAGGCCGTGACGCTGGGCCTGGACCTCCAGGGCGGCAGCCACTACGCGCTCGAGCTCGACGAGGCGAAGAGCCGCCTGACCGGCGCCGCGCGCGCCGACGCCATCGCCCGCGCCGAGCGCGTGCTGCGCATGCGCGTGGACGAGCTCGGCGTGACCGAGCCGGTGGTGCAGCGCGTGGGCGACAACCGCATCGTGGTGGAGCTGGCGGGGCTGCGCGACCAGGCCCGCGCCAAGGAGGTGCTGCAGAAGGCGGCCTTCCTCGAGTTCCAGATCGTGCGTCCCTTCAGCGAGATCCAGCCGGTGCTGCCGGCGATCGAGCGGGCGATCACCGCCGCCTACCCGGCCACGGCGCGCGCCGCCGCGCCCGCGGCGGCCCCCGGCGGGCTGCTGCAGACCGGCGGCCAGCAGAAGGGCGGCGACACCCTCTCGATGGCGCGGCCGCTCCAGAGCAAGCTGGCGGGGCAGGGCCCCAGCGGGCAGCTCCTGGTGGCCAACGCCGACACCGCCGACGTGCGGCGCTACCTCGACCTCCCCGCCGTGAAGGCGCTGATGCCGCGCGGCGCCGCCGTGCTGTGGGGCGTGCCCGAGGCCGAGGAGCAGGAGGGCTTCCGCTCGCTCTGGTTCGTGGACGCCGACGCGATGATGACCGGCGAGCACCTGCAGACCGCGCAGGCCACCACCGACCAGTTCAACCGGCCGATCGTGACCTTCGAGCTGTCGCGCCGTGCCGGCCGCCGCTTCGAGAAGGCGACGGGCGACCACATCAACCAGCAGATGGCGATCGTGCTGGACGACCGCGTCTACACGGCGCCGGTGATCCGCGGGGCGATCAGCAACCGCGGCCAGATCGAGCTGGGGCAGTCGACCATGGAGGACGCCTCGGACCTGGCGCTGGTGCTGCGCTCGGGCGCGCTCCCGGCGCCGCTCAAGATCGTGGAGGAGCGCAGCGTGGGCCCCTCGCTGGGTGCCGACTCGGTGCAGAACGGCAAGATCGCCGGGATCATCGGCATCGCGGCCGTGATCGTGATGATGCTGCTGTACTACAAGCTGTCGGGGCTGTTCGCGGTGGTGGGGCTGACGCTGTACGTGCTCTTCATCCTGGGCGCGCTGGCCATGCTGGGGGCGGCGCTGACCTTCCCGGGGATCGCGGGGCTGATCCTCTCGATCGGCATGGCGGTGGACGCCAACGTGCTGATCTTCGAGCGGATACGCGAAGAGCTGGATGCCGGCCGCTCGGTTCGCCCGGCGGTGCAGGAAGGGTTCAAGAACGCGCTCTCGGCGATCATCGACTCGAACATCACCACGCTGATCACCGCCGCGATCCTGTTCTACGTGGGCACCGGCCCGATCCGCGGCTTCGCCGTGACGCTTGCCGTGGGCCTGATCGCCTCGATGTTCACCGCGATCTTCGTGGTGCGCACCCTCATGATGCTTTACCTGGAGCGCCGTTCCACGGCCGCGCAGGGGCTTTCGATCTGACCGCGGCCCGGGAGAACTGACCGATGCGATTGTTCGAGAACGCGAACTACCCGTTCATCAAGTGGCGCACGCGCGCCTACATCATCACCGCCATCATGCTCCTCGCCGGCTTCGGCGCGATGGCGATGAACTACGCCCGCCAGGGCTCGTGGCTCAACTACGGCGTGGACTTCCGCGGCGGCACCCTGGTGCAGCTCGACTTCAACCGGAACGTCCCGGTGGAGCAGATCCGCGCCTCGGCGCAGGCCGCCGGGCACGACTGGGAGATCACCAGCTTCGGCGCCCCCGACCAGTTCCTGGTGCGGATGGAGAAGTTCAACGAGACGCAGGAGAGCACCGTCCAGAGCCAGGTGCAGCAGGCGCTGGCGCCGCGGTTCGTGGCGGGGCGCGACTACCGGGTGGAGCGCACCGAGAGCGTGACCGCCAAGGTGGGCGACGAGCTGCAGTACCGCGCGCTGCTGGCGATCCTGCTCTCGTTCGTGGCGACGCTGCTGTACCTCTGGTTCCGCTTCGAGTGGCGCTTCGGCGTGGCGGCGATCGCGGCCACGGCGCACGACATCCTGATCACGCTGGGGATCCTGGCGATCCTGCGCAGCGAGATCTCGCTGGGCACGGTGGCGGCGTTCCTCACCATCGTGGGCTACTCGCTGAACGACACCATCGTGGTGTTCGACCGCATCCGCGAGAACCTGGCGAAGCCGCGCCACGGCCGCACCTACGCCGGGCTCCTGGACCTATCGATCAACGAGACGCTGCCGCGCACGGTGCTCACCGGCTCCACCAGCCTGATGACGCTGCTGTCGCTGTACATCTTCGGCGGCGCGGTGATCCGCGACTTCGCGCTGGTGCTGATGCTGGGCATCCTGATCGGTACCTTCTCGTCGATCTTCGTGGCCTCGCCGGTGCTGAACTTCATCGAGACGCGCTGGCCGCACCGCGCGCCCAGGAAGGAGCAGGCCGTGCGCTCGCGCCACGGCTCGGTGGCCGCTCGCGAGACCACGCGTCCGCGCGCGAACAACCGGGCGTAAACCTCCGGATCGACGGCGCGCCGCGGGACCAGGCGCGCGGCCGGGCGAATGGACGAGCCGCCGCGGGAGAATTCTCCCGCGGCGGCTTCCTTTTGTACATCGCCCACGGACTTCGGTAGATTTCCCGCCGTCGAACTGGGGGCGCTTCACACGTCGCCACTCGACTCTCACACTCTTGAACTCGGGCGACTTCATGCGGCTGATCGACTCACACGCGCACCTGGCGGACGAGCGCATCCTTCCCGACGTGGACGCGGTGGTCGCCCGTGCGCGCGAGGCGGGGCTGGCCGGGATCGTCAGCATCGCCACGGACGCGGAGGACGCGCGCACGCACCTGGGGCTGGCGGAGCGCTTCGCCGACGTCTGGTCGACGGCCGGGATCCACCCGCACGCCGCGAGCACCTCGAACGAGGAGACGCTCGCCGCAGTGCGCGAGCTGGTCGCGCATCCCCGTGTCGTGGCGCTGGGCGAGACGGGGCTGGACTACCACTACGACTTCTCGCCGCGCGACGCGCAGCGCGCCAACTTCGCGCGGCACCTGGAGATGGCGCGCGAGACGGGGCTCCCCGTGATCGTGCACGCGCGCGAGGCCGACGACGACCTGCGCGCCATCCTGCGCGAGGCGGGGCGGGGGACGGTGGGCGTGCTGCACTCCTTCTCCAGCACGCGCGAGCTGCTGGAGGAGGGGCTGGCGATGGGGTGGTACGCGTCGGTCTCGGGGAT
>DASQLJ010000465.1:0-5116 GCA_035630095.1 Longimicrobium sp. | reverse complement strand
GACGGCGTTCCTGGGGAAGAGCTGCTTGATCTCGCCGTAGAGCTGCGCGGCGAGCGTCTTGTTGTGGCTCATCACCAGCGTGGGCCGGCCGTGCTGCGCGATCACGTTGGCGATCGTGAAGGTCTTGCCGGTGCCCGTGGCGCCCAGCAGCGTCTGGTACTTGTCGCCGCGCTTGAGCCCCTCGGTCAGCTCCTCGATCGCGCGGGGCTGGTCGCCGCGCGGGGGGAAGGGGGCCACCAGTTCGAACGCCATGCTTGCTGCCTCGGCCGTTGTGCCGCGTGGAAGTCCGCCAGTCTAAGTCCTCCCACTACACCGAACAAACGCCGCAGTTCACGCGCGCGGAGTGTCCATCCCCGACTCGGGGGAGTAACAGGGAAAATGGGGCGGCATGGGAGGGAGAGGCAATCTTTGGCGCGGTGGAGGATGGGGGAGAGGGGTTGGTGGAGCGCGATGATCTCCGCGTCCCCACAGCCCGCGAAAGGCGGATGAATCCGCAGCTGGAACAATGGGAAGCCTCGCAAACGGCGCGAGGCTGTGGCCGCGGCATCCACATGGGAGGCAAGGCGTTGGGCACACCGATGGTGCGTTCGTCGACCGTCGATGCCTACCGCCGCGGCGGCGGACGTGCGGAAATCCCCCACGGAAGTTCTTCCTGAACCTGACGAGTGATTCCCCACGGAATGCGTTGTATTCACGGTAGCGGTGAAGGCCCCGCAGGTCCGCATTCGCGACGGGGGAAGAGGGATGGCGACGACGAGCGAGGGAATGGGGGCGATGGGCGCGCGGATCGTGCTGCCGGGGCATCCGGACACGGTGGCGCGTGTGGCGGTGCGGGTGGTGCCGTTCGGCGCGCGGGTCACGCGCACGCTCCTGCAGGCGGCGATGTGGGTGACGATCACCACGGCGGTGTTCCTCATCACCCTGTTCGACCCGTTCATGACCGCGCTGCCCACGCTGGTGGGGTCGATGCAGGTGTACCGGAGCTGGAAGGGGCGCTTCCAGGTGCGCTCGTTCCACGGCGGCTGCCCGCGTTGCGGCACCGACATCCAGCTCAAGCCCAACAGCCGCGTCAGCGCGCCGCACCCGCTGGTGTGCTACTCCTGCCATCACCAGCCCGAGCTGGTCTTCGTGCAGGGTTGATGGAGATACGGGTCGATGGCGAACGAACGAGCCTCCCGCGGCAGCGCTGCGGGAGGCTCGATTGTTTTGATCTGACGAGTTCGCTACGGCTGGCGGACGATGGTCAGCGTGGTCGCCGCGAAGCCGGAGCCGGTGATCGGCCCGCGCAGCGTGTCGCTGCGGGAGTTGGGGAACGAGGCGGCGTAGTCCAGCGGCGCGAAGCCCGGCGCGGTGAGGCGCATGGTGACCGCCGGGAACGCCCAGTTGCCCACCACGTCCGCCTCCACCGTCTCGGTGCCGGACTGGATCGTCGCGGTGCCGGAGACGGCGCTCTCGTCCTGTTCCAGGTCGAACACGAAGGTGTAGCGTGCGCTGTCGGTGCCCGCCGGCTGCGCCGCGGTGCCCCGCCACTCCCCCGCGACGGAGAAGTTGCCCACGTCCAGCGGCTGCCTGCAGGCCACCGCGACCAGCACCGCGGCCGCTGCCACCCACCCCCACGATTTGCGAATCACCATCGAACCGTACCGCTGAAGATCGGGATGTCGTGCGCGCGAGCGACTGAGTCTACCGCACGCGCCGGTGCCGGGGCAAATCCGGCGCGCTCTCTACCGCCCGCGCGCCCGGTTTGATCCCGTCGAACGAAGAAACCTCTTCCCGTCCCGGAAAGAGGCTGCCGATCGACATCACTTTGGCACTTCGCACAAGCTTCACCCCGCCGCCGCCAGCGCCTGCGCGGCCAGGTGCGCGCCGGCGTCCTCCGCGGTCATGGGGCCGGAGAAGTGGTAGCCCTGCGCGTACTGGCACCCCATCTCCCGCAGCAGGGCGGCCTGCTCCGGCTGCTCCACCCCCTCGGCGATGATCTCCAGCCCCAGCGTGCGGGCCAGCGCCACGATGGTGCGCACGATCTCCACCGCGTCGCGCTCGCGCGGCAGGCGTTCCACGAACGAGCGGTCCACCTTCAGCACGTTCACGGGGAAGCGGTGCAGCCACGACAGCGACGAGTAGCCGGTGCCGAAGTCGTCCATGTAGGCGCGCACGCCCATGTCGCGCAGCCGCTCCAGCACAGGGATCACCGAGTCGGCGTTGCGCATCATGGTGCTCTCGCTCACCTCCACCCGCAGCGAGTCGTACGCCGGGCCGGCCTCCTCCAGCACCTCCGCCAGCCGGTCGGCGAACGCGGGGTCCGCCAGCTCGCGGGTGGAGACGTTCACGCTCATCCGCAGCGCGAGCTCGGCCGGCACCTCGCGCTGCCACTCCACGAGCTGCCCCGCCGCCTCGCGCACCACCCACCCGCCGATCGCCGAGATCACGCCGGTCTCCTCGGCGACGCGCATGAAGTCGGCCGGGGCGAGGAGGCCGCGCTCGGGGTGCTGCCAGCGCAGCAGCGCCTCCATCCCCGTGGTGCGCCCGCTGGCCAGCGTCACGATCGGCTGGTAGAGCAGGCGCAGCTCGCCGCGCTCCACGGCGCGGCGCAGGTCGGTCTCCAGCTTCAGCCGGTCCACCACGTTCTGGTGCATCGACGGGTCGAACAGCTCGCGGCGGTTGCGGCCGAGCGCCTTGGCCCGGTACATCGCCACGTCGGCGAAGCGCAGCAGGTGCTCCGACTGCGCCTCGAGCTCCGACGCCATCACCACCCCGATGCTGGCCGAGGGGAACACGTCGTGCCCCTCCAGCGGCACCGGCTGGTCCAGCACCGCCAGGATCCGGTCGGCCACGGCGCTGGCCTCGTCCCGACCCGCCACGTCCTCCAGCAGCACCGCGAACTCGTCGCCGCCCAGCCGCGCCACCGTGTCGCCCGGGCGGATGCACGTCACCAGGCGCCGCCCCACCGCCACCAGCAGCTCGTCGCCCAGGTGGTGGCCCAGCGAGTCGTTCACCAGCTTGAAGCGGTCCAGGTCCAGGAACATCACGGCGAACGGGTGGCTCCCCCGGCGCGAGCGCTCCACCGCCTTCTCCAGCCGGTCCAGGAAGAGGGCGCGGTTGGGGAGCCCGGTCAGCGCGTCGTAGAAGGCGCTCCGCCGCAGCGCCTCGTCCGCCCGCGCGCGCTCCGACACGTCGCGCAGCACGAACACCCGCCCGCCGTACTCCCCCGCGCGCGACAGCGCCGTCATCCGCACGTCGAAGCGGCGCGACCCCTCCGGCGTCTCCGCGTCCACCTCGGCCGAGGCGGAGACCGCGTCGGCCCCGCCCTCGGCCAGCATCGCCCAGGGGCCCAGCACCTCGCCCGCGGGGCGGCCCACGAAGGCGCGGCCCTCCACGCCCAGCAGGGCGCGCGCGGCGGGGTTCAGGTCCATCACCCGCCCCTCCTCGTCCAGCACGATCACGCCGTCCGTCATCCGGTCCACCACCGCCTCGCGGGCCACGGGGAGGATGTCCAGGAAGCGGAAGCGGAAGATCGCCCAGGCGAAGGCGGCGCCGCTCAGGGTGAAGAGAAAGGGCATCGGGTTGGCCGGGAAGCGCACCAGCCCGCCGATGTGCAGCACGTTTCCCACCCACGGCACCAGCGCGCCTAAGAGGATGGCGGCGGCCTGGCGGCGGTACAGGTGCGGCGCCCGCGCCACCTTCAGCACCAGCAGCCCCACCGTGACCGACTGCAGCACCCACGAGAAGCACACGTGCAGCCAGAAGCCCCACGCGTTCTCGGTGTCCACCGCGATCCGCCCGCCGCGCACCGCCAGCTCGAAGCGGCTCCAGAACCAGCCGTGCCACTCGTTGGTCAGCAGCAGCGCGGCGGTTGCCAGGGGGATCGCGGCGATCGGCGCCACCACCCGCACCCTCGCCCAGCCGTCGCGCCCGGTGTAGCGCGCGGTGAAGACGAACCACGCCACCGGCACGGCGATCGCGCCGAGCTGCACCATGTCGGCGAAGAGGTGCTTCGCCCACAGGTCGGTGGTGGCCTGGTAGCCGCCGTAGAAGAGCGACCACCAGGCGCAGCACGCCATCAGCCCCGCGAACGACCGCGCCGCCGGCACCGAGCGGTGCCGCCACGCGAACGCGCCCAGCGCCGCGTTCAGCAGCGCCGAGGCCATCAGCGGAAGCAGGAAGGGCGTTTGCTGCCAGTGCATCGGGACGGTGGCCGCGAGGCGCGGCGGGGAGAGAAACCGGACGGAGCCGCACCGGGCGCGGCCGGACCCGCGCGATGAGGAGGTGCGCGGGCGGAAGCTAACGCGGTGCAAACCTTCTGCAAAACCCGTGGGTCGATCCCGCCGGAACGTGCATCGGTGCGTCCGGGCCGTCGACCCGCCCTCCGTGACGGCGGCCGACAATCGCGTGGATCTGGAAACGTGAGGAGCCGAAGCAGTCCTCCGTTCCCTCCGTTGCTCCGTGTGACCCCCGCCGTTCGTCCGTCCGCACCCTGGCGGCCGAAGCGGAATCAGGGCGGGGTCGGGGCAGGACTCAGACCAGTTCTCACGATTAACCGTGCAGACCAGGCGGTGTCATCCTGAGTCTCAGGATGACAAGTTCGAGCTCGGTGAGGAATGCACAATCAATCTCCCGATCTGGTATCAGATCAGAGCGGGCGTTCGTACACGCGGTAGGTCTTGTACACCTGGAAGCCGACCTTCTCCAGCCCGTTCAGCATGCGGTCGTTGTCCTCCAGCATCCACCCGGCCTCGCAGCCGGTGTACCCCTTGGCCTTCCCCACCTGGAAGACGCGGTAGTACAGCGCCGCCCCGATCCCCGAGCTCTGCCATCCCGGCTTCAGCCCCAGCGTCAGGAAGCGCATGGTGCGGATCTTCCGCCGGTGCCAGAGGAACTTGAAGAGGCCGAAGGGGAAGAGCCGCCCGCTGGGGATGCGCCTGAGCGCCTGGTTGAAGTCCGGCATCACCAGCGCGAAGCCGATCGGCTCGCCCCCGGTGGTCTCGGCGATCAGCACCAGCTCGGGGTCCACGACGGGCTTGAACTCCTTCGCCATGTGCTCGAACTCGGCGTGCGTCATGGGGACGAACCCCCAGTTGCGCTCCCACGCCGCGTTGTACACCTCCATCACCGTGGC
>DASQLJ010000464.1:0-5506 GCA_035630095.1 Longimicrobium sp. | reverse complement strand
CCTGGAGGTGAGCCCGCGGTACTTCAGACGTCTACCGGCGGCCGTGGGGTCTGCGATCACACGCACCCGGGGGAGAAACGGCGCGAGGGTCGGCGTGACCGGGAACGGTGCGGGCTCGCTTGCACCGTCGCAACGGGAATGCCGAAGCGCCCACGTGCTGTAAGTGGTTGATGTATCGATGGATGGATGGATGTCGCATTGCGCCGGATCCGCCCGGCGTGGAGCCGGGACTCTATTTCCTAGAGGCCGGTTTCGGGGCGACGACGATCGAATGATGCCGAACGGCCTGCTCGCGCCGCACGAGGCCGGCGCTCGAGGGTGCCGGTCCCGCAGCGGGACCGCACCCGCGAGTTTGCGTGAGGGATTCGCGCCCGGAGGGCCGAGACGCCGGCGCGCCCGCGTCCGGCGCCGCGGGAACGAGCGAGCGGCCATGGCGCGCCGGCAGCTCGGCGCCGTTGGCAACGGCGGTATCGTTGCCTACGGCGCGCGAAGCCCGGCCCGGAGCGCAGCGGAGGGACACGCCCGGACCCGGCTTTTCCGTCGACCATTCCCGGCACCGACGTTTCGCACTCCGTGTCAGACGCCCCAGCGGACGTCACCCTTCCACATCCCGCACGATCGCCGGCCCGAGAGTCCGTCCTGCACGCCGGCGATGGCAGAAACAGAACGGGCGCGGAGGCTCGAAAGCCGTCCGCGCCCACTCGGCCCTGCCGCGATGCGCCTTACTCGGTGACGGCGGCCGCGACCTGGGAGATGACCACGGGACCGATGGCGGCGAGGATGGCCATGTTCCCGCCCGCCACGTTCTCCATCTCGCCCTCGGTGAGCTCCGCCTGGGGGGCGTTCTCCGCCGCGTTCTGCTCGTTCTGCGACATCTGCGTTCTCCTTCAAGGTTGGTGAGGACCGCCGGGCCAGGTCCGGAGCGGCGGTGGGTACGTCAGGTGAGGATGTCGATCCAGCGCTCGACGGTGTCGACGATGCCGTCGATGGCCTTATCGACGACCGTCTCGCCGCCGGCCACCGACTCCATCTCGGCGTCGGAGAGCTGCACCTCGGGGGTCTCGGCGGCGGCCTGCGGCTGCGTCTCGTTCTCGGACATGGGAGGCTCCTCTGCGTGTTGGATGCGGATCGGGGATCGTTCAGGATCGAGCGGCGCGCGTCAGACCTGCGGATTGGTGACGAGCTCGACGAGGCTCCTGGCGGCGGCCGCCAGGAAGTCCTCCGCGAGCCCGCCGCCGGCCACCTGCTCCAGCTCGGCCCCGGAGAGCTCCACGGCGGCGGTCTCGGCGGCGGCCTGCGTCTCGTTCTCGGGCATGGGAAGCTCCTGGAAGATGAAGGATCGGATTCGGGACGAGGGGGCGGCGCGGAGCGCGTCAGAACTCGCTGGGCGCGTCGGGCTTGATCGCGTCGATGATGGCCGCGGCGATATCCTCCATCCAACCGCCGCCGGCGACC
This sequence comes from Longimicrobium sp., assembly GCA_035630095.1. GTDB lineage: Bacteria > Gemmatimonadota > Gemmatimonadetes > Longimicrobiales > Longimicrobiaceae > Longimicrobium. The sequence continues at coordinate 4,051 of DASQLJ010000464.1, read as the reverse complement.
TGCTCCAGGTCGTTCTCGGAGAGCTGCACGGGGGTCTCGGCGGCGGCCTGCGGCTGGGCTTCGTTCTCGGACATCGGAGGATCCTCGGCGTGATGGGTGGGGTGTCGGGCGGGGGAACGACGAGGTTCGCCCCGGGTGGCCCGCCGCATGCCCCAATGCAGCGGACGTGCCCTGCGACGCGATCTCGCAAGCGCTTGCGGAGCACTGGATTACGGCGACCGCTCCACCCGCGGCACCCGTCCCGGATAGAGCCCGCGCTCTACCGCCTCGCGCCCAGCCTCTACCCGCCTCTCCCGATGCCGACGACCCTCGCCGCACGCGTCCCCAACCGCCCCGCGCGCCGCCTTTCGCGCGCGGGGCTGGCGCGCATCGTGGAGGGCGCGGCCACCTTCGCCGAGCGGCTCGGGCCCGACTTCGTCCCCGCGCCGGGCGCCGACCCGGCGGTGGCGCGGGCGCGGCTGGAGCGCTGGCGCCAGCTCGTCGCGCGCGGCGACGCGGAGCGCTTCGCGCGCCGGCTCGCATGGGACGGGCTGGACGAGGCCGCCGCGCTCCGCGGGCTGGGCGAGGTGCGGCTGGGCGGCGGCGCGCGGCTCCCCGCGTGGGCCGCGCTGCTGGCCGAGGCGTCCGCGCTCGCCCTCTCCCCCGAGGCGCTGCAGGCCGACCCGCTGCTGGACGCCACCGACGCGCGGATCCCCTTCCGCGAGGTGGCGCTCCCCTTCGTGGCCGCCGCGCGGACGCGACTCGGCGCGGCATCGCCCCACGGCGCGCTCCTGGCCCCCGCCGCTCACCTGCAGATGGAGGCCGCGCTCCTGCGCCGGCTGTGCAACCACGCCGAGCGGGCGGTGCACGCCTTCCACGTCGACACGCGCGGCGCGGCGGACGGGGGCGCGGAGGAAAGCGTCCGCGCGGTGCTGGCGGACGGGATGGCGGCGCTCTTCGCCCGCTACCCGGTGCTCGCCCGCATCATGGCCGAGAGCACGCTCGACTGGGTGAGCGCCACCGCCGAGCTGCTCGCGCGGCTGGCGGCGGACCGGGACGAGCTCGCGCGCGCCTTCGGCCGGGGGAGCGACCCGGGCGCCGTGGCCGACGCCCGCGCCGGGCTCTCGGACCCGCACGACGGGGGGCGCACCGTCTCCATCCTCCGCTTCGAGGACGGGACCGCCGTCGTCTACAAGCCCCGCCCCCTGGGAGCCGAGCGCGCGTTCGCCGCCGTCGCCGAATGGCTGAACGGCGCCACCGACGGGCCGGAGCTGCGCCCGCTCGCCGTGCTGGACCGGGGGGTATACGGATGGACGGCGTACGCCGCACGCGCCGACTGCGACGACGCCGACGCGGTGGAGCGCTTCCACGAGCGCGCGGGGAAGCTCCTGTGCCTGGCGTACCTGCTGGGCGGCGAGGACCTGCACGACGAGAACGTGATGGCGTGCGGCGAGCACCCGGTGCTCATCGACCTGGAGGTGCTGCTGCGGCCGGCCACGCGCAACGAGGGGATCGGCGACACGTCGGGGATGCCGTTCTGGGAGGGGACGCAGCACTCGGTGCTCGCGGCGGGGCTCCTCCCGCGCCTGTACCCGCGCCCCGACGGGACGCTCTTCGTGGCGGGCGGGCTGGTGGAAAGCGGGCTGGGCGGCGCCGGCGCCAACCTCCCGTCGGTGGACGGCGTGCCGGCGGCGGGAGATCCGGCCGCGGCGGTGGAGCGCGGCTTCCGGCGCGCGTTCCGTGCGCTGCTGGCCGGGCGCGACGCGCTGCTGGCGCCGGACGGGCCGCTGGCGGCGCTCGGCGGCAACCGCGTGCGGGTGATCCTGCGCAACACCTCGGTCTACGCCTCGCTCCTGCAGCGCACCCTCACGCCGCGCTTCCTGGAGAGCGGCGCCGAGCGGAGCGTGGAGGCCGACGTGCTGCTGCGCCCCGCGCTGCGCTTTCCCGAGCGGCACCGCCTGTGGCCGGCGTTCCGCGACGAGGCGCGCCAGGTGGAGCGGATGGACGTCCCCGTCTTCCACGTCCGCGCGGGCGGCACCGCGCTCCCCACCGCCTTCGGCGAGATCCCCGGGTACGCCGACGCCCCGGGCCTGGAGCGCGCGCGGGAGAAGCTTGTTTCGCTGGACGAGGCGGAGATGGACCGCCAGGCGCACTGCATCCGCATCACCTACACCTCGCACCGGCTCCGCCGCGGATGGAGCGGGCGCCACGCCGCGGCGGCCGCGGGCGGGCCCGTCGCCGGGGCGCTCGGCGCGGCGCGCGAGGTCGCCGGGTGGCTGGAGGCGCTGGAGATCCGCGGGGCGGATGGAGCGCCGGGGTGGATGGCGCTGGGCGAGGGGCGATTGGAGGAGGTGGGGGCCGGCCTGGGGCACGGGCGCGCCGGGATCGGCCTCTTCCTGGCCGCGCTGGCCGCCGTGGGGGGCGACGCGGAGCACCGCCGGCGGGCGATGGAGACGCTGGCGCCGGTGGCCGCCGCCGTGCGCGACCCGGCCGCGCGGGCGCGCCTCGCTGCGGAGTGCGGGATCGGCGCGGCGAAGGGGTTGGGCGGGATCGCCTGGGCGCTGCTGCGCGCCGGCCGGCTGCTGGACGACGCCGCGCTCCGCGAGTCCGCCGTGCACGCCGCCGCCGCCCTCACCCCCGCCGCCCTCCGCGCCGACCGCGAGCTGGACGTCTTCGGCGGCGCGGCGGGGGCGCTCCTGGCCCTCCTGGCGCTGCACGGCGAGACGGGGGATGCGGATCTGCTCGCGCGGGCGGACCTGTGCGGGCGCCGCCTGCACGCCGCGCGCGAGGCGGACGCGGTCTCCGGGCTCCGCGCGTGGCGCCGGCTGTCGGACGGCGAGCTGGGGACGGGGTTCGCGCACGGGGCGTCGGGGATCGCGCACGCGCTCCTGCGGCTCCACCGCGCCACCGGCCGCGCCGCGCCGCGCGACGCCGCCGCCGAGGCGTTCGCGTTCGAGGCGGCGCTCCAGCGCCCTGGCGCGGGCGACTGGCTGGACCACGCGGGGCAGCGCGCGACGCCGCCCCTCTTCGAGCCGATCTGCGCCTGGTGCCACGGCGCGGCGGGGATCGGCCTGGCCCGCGCCGCCGCGGTGGACGCGCTCGGCCTGGCCGCCGTCGGCGCGGAGCTGGAGCGCGCGCTGGCGGCGGCGGAGCGGGCGAAGCCGTCGGGCCCCTCGACGCTCTGCTGCGGCGCGATGGGGCGCGCGGATCTCTTCCTGTGCGCGGCGGGCGCGCTGGGCCGGCCGGAGCTGGCGGAGCGGGCGCGCGCGCTGGGCGGCGAGACGGCGGAACGGGCGGCGCGGCGGGGCACCTACGGCGCCGGAACGCTGGACTGCGCCTTCATCCCCGGGCTCTTCCAGGGGATGGCGGGGATCGGCTACCAGCTCCTCCGCCTCCACTTCCCGGAGCGCATCCCGTCCGTCCTCCTCCTTGAATGATCGGATCGGCAGAGATCGCCCTCTACCGCGCAACGCGCATCGGCGCGGGCCGAATCACCTGAAGTTTCACGCAGAGTCAGCAGAGTCAGCGGAAAACAGCGGAGACGCCGCTGACTCCTCTGCTAACTCTGCTGACTCTGCGTGAACCCTGTTTTTCCTGGAGTCCGCGCGGCGATGGAGCCTGGGCTCTATCCGATGGAGCGCGGGCTCCGCGGGAGGGTGCGGCCGGACGCGCGGTCTGGAGGCCAACCGCATGCACCGCAGATGCTTGGCGCGCCGCAGCGAAATGGTATCCTCGTTGCCCTTCCGGCACCCGAGAAAGCGTTCGAAACCCCACCGCTGGAGGCCCGGATGTCCGAGCAGCAGAAGCCGCAGATCCGCTCCGAGGAGCCGGAGCTCACCGACGAGGCGCTGGAGCAGGTCGCCGGCGGCTGCGAGATCGACAGCGGGGCCCAGGACCCGTGGAACCAGTTGACGAAGCCCATCGACATCGGCTTCTGACCTCGTCTGCGGCGGCGCCCGCCGCCATCCACCCCCGGCGACTGCCGAACCAGGAGACGCATCATGCCCGAGCAGCAGAAGCCGCAGATCCGCTCCGAGGAGCCGGAGCTCACCGACGAGGCGCTGGAGCAGGT
>DASQLJ010000463.1:0-2120 GCA_035630095.1 Longimicrobium sp. | reverse complement strand
GCTCATTACGCCTGCCTCGTCGAAGCGAAGGATACGGCCGCGGCGATCGACTTCGGTGCGCTGGCGAAGCTGAGAACGCAGCTGGCGCGGCGCCCGGCAGGCGCGATCGGGATGGTGGTGAGCCGTACCGCCTTCACCGGCGCCGCGCTCACGCTCGCCTCCTACTTCGCTCCGCAAACGGTGCTGCTCGTTTCAGGGGCGGAGCTGGAACAGGCGCTGGAGGACGAGGACATGGTCGGGCTGCTCGTGGCCAAGTACCGCGAATGCGTGGAAGAAGGCGGGCAGGAGTCGCTTCCGTTGAGGAGAGTGACGCGATGAGTCTGTTCGTGGTGGTGGACAACGCGCCGGCCGCGCGGATCGTCGAGCGGGTCCTGGCGGATCCCCGGGTGGAGGTGGTGAACGCCAAGGAGCGGTCCACCGCCATGATGAAGGCGCGCTCGATCCTGCTGCGCGAGCTCGAGCCCACCGTGCTCCTGCTCGACGCGGACAGCCTGGAGGAGCGCGCGATCGTCGAGGACCGGCTCGAGATCGGCGGCTACCTGCAACGGAGCAGCCGCGGGATTCCGAACCGCCTCGTCCTCGCCGTTCCCCAGGTGGAGGGCATCCTGTTCACCGACCGCAGGGGGCTGGAGAAGGCCCTGGGACGGAGGATCGGCGACGAGGATTTCTTCGAGGCGCGGTTCCGGCCGAAAGCGGTGCTCTACCGGCTGCTGGACGGCGAAGATGCCGAAGGGCGGGCCCTCCGCCTGATCGAGGCGCTCGACGCATCGGCCCTGAAGCGCATGGCGTCACACCCGGCGATCCGCGAGATCCAGGAGTTCGTCAGCGAAGTCGCCGTGAGATTCCGCCGCGTCGGCTGACCTCGACGTCAGGCGCGACGAAAGAACCCCGCGGCGCCGGATCGGCGCCGCGGGGTTCTTCGCGTCCGGACGACGGCTCAGCTCTGGCCGCCGGATTCCAGCTTGAACCAGATCTTCACCTTCACCTGGAACTCGCGGAGCTCGCCTTCGCGGATGTAGCCGCGCTGCTCCAGCACCTCCATCCACTCCAGGTCGCGCATCGTTTCGCCCGCGCGCTTCACCGCCGAGCGCGCCGCGTCGTCGAAGCTCTGCTCCGACGTGCCCACCATCTCGATCGCCTTGTATGCCCCGCCCATCGCTCGCCTCCGCCCCGGGTGGCCGTCCGTCCTGCGCTGACTCCGGGGTTACGCGGCAAGCGACGTTCCACGGGGGAGATCCGGCGTCGACTCTATCGATCCGCTCGCCCGAATGTCACGATCGACCCTCAGCGCCGACCAGGAGCTGCCTCGCGCTCTCGTACAGCCGCGCGTTGGTCGCGAGGACGCTGGTCCACGGGGCCACGGGCGCGCCGTCGAACTGCGAGATGCGGCCGCCGGCTTCGGTGAGGAGGACCGACATGGGCGCGATGTCCCACCGCTCGCCGCAGATGGGGTCGCAGTACACCTCCACGCGCCCCGTCGCCACCAGGAAGTAGCCGTAGCCGTCGCCCCAGGTGCGCGTGAAGCGCGTGGCGTTCACCAGGCGGCCGAAGCCGGCGCGGTGCGCGTCGGTGGAGCTGTCGCGCCAGTACTCGAAGCCGCTGGTCACCACGCGCGCGGCGGCCAGGTCGTCGCACTCGCTCACGCGCGCCGGGCGGCCGTCGATCCACGCGCCGGCGCCGGTGGCGGCCACGAGCGTCTGCCCCAGCACGGGCGCGTGGCAGCAGCCCAGCACCGCCGCGCCGTCCACCTCCAGCGCCAGCAGCATGGTGTACAGCGGCACCCCCACCGCGAACGAGCGCGTCCCGTCAATGGGGTCCACCACCCAGCGCCGGCCGCTCCTGGACGGACGGTCGTCCCCCTCCTCGCCCAGGATGCCGTCGTCGGGGAACGCCTCGGTGATGGCGGCGCGGATGTACGCCTCGGCCGCCAGGTCGGCGGCGGTGACCTCAGTGTCGTTGGACTTGTACTGCACCGTCGCGCGCCCGAAGTGCTGCAGCGTCAGCTCGCCGGCGCCGCGCAGCGTGCGCGACGCGAAGTCCATCAGGTCGTCGTAGCTCTTCATCGCGTGGACACGGCCGCGGTGAGCCTGCGCACGCGTCCGTCCCCCGTGTACTCCCAG
>DASQLJ010000462.1:0-5539 GCA_035630095.1 Longimicrobium sp. | reverse complement strand
CCCGGGCGCGGCAAGCACCAGCCGCGCGCCCGCCAGCAGCGGGACGTGGAACTCCCAGACGGAGGCGTCGAAGCCGATGGGCGTCTTCTGCAGCACCCGGTCGCGCGGACCCACCTGGAACTCGCGGATGAACCAGCTCATGTGGTTCACCAGGGACGCGTGCTCCACCGCCACCCCCTTGGGAGTGCCGGTGGAGCCCGAGGTGTAGATCACGTAGGCCAGCGTGTCCGGCCCCGCGCCGCTCTCCGGGTTCTCCGTGCTTTCCGCCGCGATCGCGGGCCAGGCGGCGTCGACGGAAACGACCCGCAGGCCCGCCGGCGCGGGCACCGCGTCACGCAGGCTCTCGACCGTCAGCAGCAGGGCGATTCCGGCGTCGGCGGCAATCATCTCCAGCCGCTCGGCGGGGTAGCCGGGGTCCAGCGGCACGTAGGCGCCGCCGGCCTTCAGCACGGCCAGGAGGGAAACCACCAGCTCCAGGCTGCGCTCAAGGCAGATCCCCACCCGCACCTCGGGCCCCACCCCACGCCGCCGAAGGTGGTGGGCGAGCTGGTTGGCGCGGGCGTTCAGCTCGCGGTAGGTGAGCGACCCATCCTCGAACTCCACCGCCGGCGCATCAGGCGTCTTCTCCGCCTGCGCCTCGAAGAGGTGGTGGATGCACCGGTCCGCCGGATACTCGGCCTCCGTCCGGTTCCACGCCTCCAGCACGAGCGCGCGCTCCGCCTCGCCGAGCAGCTCCAGCCGCGAAAGCCGCACGTCCGCGTCCGCGGCGACCTGCTCCAGCACCCGCGCCAGGTGGCCGAGCATCCGGACGACCGTGCCGCGCTCGAAGAGCTCCGTGCTGTAGGTCAGTCCTCCCCGAAGGCCGCGCGAGGTCGCCGTGAGGTTCAGGGAAAGATCGAACTTGGCGCTCGCGAGCTCCGCGTCGACTCCGCTCACCTCCAGCCCCGGCAGAGCGGCGCCCCCGCCCTCGGCGTTCTGCAGCGCGAACATCACCTGGAAGAGCGGCGAGTAGCTCAGGGAGCGTTCCGGCTGCAGCTCCTCCACCAGGCGCTCGAAGGGCACCTCCTGGTGCTCGTACGCGCCCAGCGTGGCCTCCCGCGCCCGCCGCACCACCTCGCGGAAGCTCGGGTCTCCACCCAGATCGGTGCGCAGCACCAGGGTGTTGACGAAGAAGCCGATCAGCTCCTCGACCTCCTTCCTCGTCCGCCCCGCGATCGGGCTGCCCACGACGACGTCCTCGCTCCCGCCGTACTTCGACAGCAGCACCTGGAAGGCGCCCAGCACCACCATGTACAGCGTCGCGCCCTCGCTCCGTCCCAGCGCCTGCAACCGCTCCACCAGCTCGCCGGGAAGCTCGATCCGCTCGTGTGCCCCCCGGTACGTCTGCACCGGCGGGCGGGGATGGTCGGTGGGCAGCTCCAGCAGCTCCGGCGCTCCCGCCAGGCGCTCCCGCCAGTACGCCAGCTGCCGATCCAGGGCATCGCCCTCCAGCTGCTCGCGCTGCCACACCGCGTAGTCGGCGTACTGCACCCCCAACTCGGGGAGCGGCGACGTCCGCCCCTCGCGGTACGCGGCGTACAGCGCCGACAGCTCCCGGTAGAGCACCCCCATGCTCCACCCGTCGCTGACGATGTGGTGCATCGAGAGCAGCAGCACGTGGTCTTCCTCGCCCAGCCGCAGCAGCGCCGCGCGGAAGAGCGGACCGGCCGTGAGGTCGAACGCCCACCCCGCCTCCTCGCCGGCGCGGCGCCTGAGCGCCGCCTCGCGATCCGCCTCGCCCGGTCCCGACAGGTCCTCCACCGGCAGGGCGAACCCGCCGAAGGGCGCGATCACCTGCACCGGCGAGCCATCCGCCTCGCGAAAGACGGTTCGCAGCACCTCGTGACGCCGGACGATCTCGCTCAAGCTCCGCTCCAGCGCCACCTCGTCCAGCGCACCCCCCAGGCGCCATGCCACGGGAACGTTGTAGACGGCGCTTCCCGGCTCCAGCCGGTCGATGAACCAGAGCCGCTCCTGCGCGAACGACAGCGGCAGCGCCCCCGTGCGCTCCGCCGGCACCACCGCGGGCAGCACCGGCAGCCCCGCGCGGCGCATCTCCTCCACGCGCACGCCCAGCTCCGCCACCGTGGGTCCCTCGAAGAGCGTTCGCAGCGGCAGCTCGACGCCGAACAGCTCGCGGACCCGCGACACCACCCGCGTGGCCAGCAGCGAGTGCCCGCCCAGCTCGAAGAAGCTTTCCTCCACGCCCACCCGCTCCAGGCGCAGCACCTCCGCCCAGATGTCGACCAGCGCCTGCTCCGTTTCGCCCACGGGCGCGCGGTACGCGCGGGCCGCGAACGCGTCGCCTTCCGGCGCGGGAAGCGCCTTGCGGTCGATCTTTCCGTTGGGCGTCAGGGGAAACGCGTCCAGGCGCACGAAGGCCGCGGGCACCATGTACGCAGGCAGCGCCTGGCCCAGGTGCGCGCGGAGCACGTTCGCGCCGGCCCACTCGTCCGCCACGGCGTACGCCACCAGGCGCGTGTCGCCCGGCGCGTCCTCGCGGACGAGGACGACGGCCTCGCGCACGGCCGGGTGCTCGCGCAGGCGCGCCTCGATCTCGCCCGGTTCGATGCGGAAGCCGCGCACCTTGACCTGGTGGTCGACGCGGCCGATGAAGTCCAGCATGCCGTCCGCCAGGCGGCGCACGCGGTCGCCGGTCCGGTACAGCCGCGCGCCCGGCTCGCCGCCGAACGGGTCGGGGACGAAGCGCTCGGCCGTCAGCGCCGGCCGGCCCAGGTAGCCGCGCGCCACGCCGGCCCCGCCCACGTACAGCTCGCCCGCGGCCCCCGGCGGCAGCGGCTCCAGCCCGGGGTCCAGAACGTAGGCGCGGGTGTTGTCGATGGGGCCGCCGATGTCCGGCTTCCGCGCCGGGTCGGCGCACGCCGCCGCCGTGCTCCAGATGGTGGCCTCGGTGGGCCCGTACAGGTTCCACAGCCGGTGCCGCACGCCCCAGCGGCCCACCAGCTCGGCCGGCAGCGCCTCGCCGGCCGTCGTGATGGTGCGCAGCGCGGGCAGCTCCTCCACCGGGAGGGCGGCCAGCGCGGAGGGCGGAAGGGTGACCGCCGTGATCGCGTGGCGGCGCAGGAGCGCCAGCAGGCCCGGCCCGGGAAGGAGCTCGTCGCGCGATGCGACGCAGAGCGCGGCGCCGGACGCCAGCGCCATCACCAGCTCGAAGGCGGCCGCGTCGAAGCTGAGCGACGCGAACTGCAGCACGCGGTCCCCCGCGCCCACGCCGAACGCGCGCTGCTGCGCGGCGGCGACGTTGCACAGCCCCCGGTGCGGCACCAGCACGCCCTTGGGCCGGCCCGTCGAACCCGACGTGTAGATGACGTACGCCGCGTGCGCCGGCGTCAGCGCGCCGCGCGCGGGGTCCGTGTCCGCCTCCGCTCCCCACGGCTGGGTTGATGCGTCCAGTTGCAGCACGGGCACATCGTCGCCGAGCCCTGCGAAGACGCCGGCCAGCGTCTCCGCGACGGCGCCCTGCGTGAGCACCACGGCGGGCGCGCTGTCGGCCAGCATGTACGCGAGCCGATCGACCGGATACGACGGGTCCAGCGGAACGTAGGCGCCGCCGGCCTTGAGGACGGCGAGCACGGCGGCGACCATCTCCGGCCCCCGCTCCACGCAGATCCCCACCCGCACGTCCGGACCCACGCCGAGCGCGCGGAGGTGGTGCGCCAGCCGGTTGGCCCGCGCGTTCAGCTCGCCGTAGGTGAGCGAGCGGTCCTCGTGGACCACCGCCACCGCGCCGGGCGTGCGCTCCACCTGCGCCTCGAACAGCTCGTGGACGCACGACCGGCTCGGATACTCCGCCTCCGTCGCGTTCCACCCCTCCACCACCTGCCGCCGCTCCGCGCGCGAGAGGAGCGGCAGGCGGTCGACTGCCTGCCGTTCGTCCTCCACCATGGCCTCCAGCACGCGCCGCACGTAGCCGAGGTAGCGCTCCACCGTCGCGCGCTCGAACAGCGCCGTTGCGTACTCCACGCCACCGGCGATCCGGGCGCCTGCCTCCCGCAGCGTCAGCGACAGGTCGAACTTCGCCTGCGACGCGCCCGTGACGACGGCGTCCAGCTCCAGCCCCGGCAGCGAGATCCCGGCGCCCAGCGTCGAGCTCCCCCAGGCGAAGACGACCTGGAAGAGCGGGCTGTGCGACAGGCTGCGGGCCGGGTCCACCAGCTCCACCACCTGCTCGAAGGGGATGTCCTGGTGGTGCTGCCCCTGGAGCGCCCGCTCTTTCACCCGCGCCAGCAGCTCCGCCACGGTGGGCGCGCCCGACAGGTCCATCCGCAGGGCCAGGGTGTTGACGAAGAAGCCGATCAGCCCCTCGATCTCCGCACGGCCGCGATTGGCCGTGGGCGTGCCGACCACCACGTCGTCCTGCCCCGAAAGCCGGCCCAGCACCACGGCCCACCCCGCCAGGAGCGTCATGAACAGCGTCGTCCCGTGCCGCCGCGACAGCGCCTTCAGCCCCGCCGTGAGCGCCTCGTCCAGCTCCACGTCGAGTCGCGCCCCGCCATGGTCCACCTGCGCCGGCCGCGGGCGGTCGGTGGGCAGCTCCAGGAGCTCCGGGGCGCCGCCCAGCGTCCGGGTCCAGTACTCCGCCTGCTCCCGCAGGACCTCGCCCTCCACCCACCGCCGCTGCCAGGCCGCGTAGTCGGCGTACTGCACCGGCAGCTCGGGGAGGTCCGCCTCCCGGCCCTCGTGATGGGCGGCGTAGCGCGCGGAGAGCTCGCCCAGGAGCACCCTCAGCGACCAGCCGTCGCTGACGATGTGGTGCATCGTCAGCAGCAGCACGTGGTCGTCCGCCGCCAGCCGGATCAGGCGGCCGCGGATCAGCGGCCCCCGCTCCAGGTCGAAGGGCGCACGCGCCTCCTCCACCACGATCCGGTCGCACTCGCCTTCCGCGTCCGCCTCCGCGCCCAGGTCGTGCCCGACCAGGTGGAACCCGCCCGCCTCCGCCGGCGCGATGCGCTGCTCGGGGATGCCGTCCACCTGCGTGACGGTGGTGCGCAGCGCTTCGTGGCGGGCCACGATCCCGTCCAGCGCGCGCACCAGCGCGTCCCGGTGCAGCTCGCCCCGCAGCCGCAGGCGCAGGGGGATGTGGTACGTGGCGCCGAGGTTGCCAAGCTGCTCCACGAACCACAGCCCCTGCTGGGCGAACGACAGCGGCAGCCGCTCGTCCCGAGGGGCCCGCTCGATGGGCGGAAGCTCCGACCGGTCTCCCACCAGGTCGCGGGCCCGCGCCATCTTCAGGAGCTCCCGGCGCTGGGCCAGTGTCAGCTCGGCGAGTGTCGCGACGGAGCTCATGACCTGGGGACGCCGGTGAACGGGGTGTGTGGAACGCGCACGGATCCCCTCGCGCCCGGCGAAGCGGCCGGACGAGGCAAGACGTCGATGCCGCGGGTGTATCCCGCGCGGCGGGGGCGGCCGGGGGCGCCGGCGAGCCGGCCGCTCGCCCGCACTGTCGGCGAACCGCCCCGCCGGGTGCGGAGCGCGCGAG